>JAGRKR010000767.1:0-1651 GCA_020442225.1 Hyphomicrobiaceae bacterium
GTAAGCGCGGCAATCACGCTTCGCTGCCAGAAGACGACAGGTCCGTTCAGCTTTTCCAGCGGCCGCGGCGCGCGCCGGAGATTCTGGTCCGGCATCGCCACCGGTGCCGGCGGCGGCTGAAGGCCAGCATCGCTCTGCATGTCGAGCCTGACTATGCGGTCCATCTGTAAATCCAGGTTTCGGTCAAGGGCCGGTCTCCGGCGACGACCCTCAGCCGGAACTCGATCAGTTCGGCGCCTTGCGGATCGAATTCGAAACTTGCCCGCATCCCGCCGGTAACCGGGTTGGGCTGCAGGTTCTGACGGGACACAACACCGGCAGAGTTGGACAGTTCCACAGTCGCACCGGGGTCAAATGTCGCACCCTCGAAGTCGATGACCGCAATCTCCCGGTCCTGATTGAAATTGCGGCCCATCCGGGTGGCTGCGACGATGCCAATTCCATCACCGACCGGGCCATTGCCCCAGCGCAGGCGGTAGGTGAACTGAAGCGGCCCTTCGCTCGTCACCGGTTTGGCCGGCCGCCAGTAGGCGACGATATTGTCGTGAACCTCCCGATCGGTCGGGATCTCGACCAGAACGACAGAGCCCTCGCCCCAGTCGCCGACCGGCTCCACCCAAAGGCTCGGCCGAAGATCGTATCGTGCCTCCAGATCCTGGAAATCGGTGAAAGCGTGTCGACGCTGGATCAGGCCAAATCCCTGCGGACCGCGATCGACGAACGCGGAAATCTGCAGCAGTTCGGGATTGGCGAGCGGGCGCCACAGTCTCTCGCCGGCCCAGTTGATCATCAGAAGGCCATCGGAATCGTGCACCGCATTGCGCCAGTCGTCGAAACGACCCCGGTTCGTGCTGTCATACATGAACATGGAGGTAAGGGGCGCAAGGCCGATATTCTCGATGGGCTTGCGTGCGAAGATCGTCGCCTCGACATCCATCACGGTCTCATCGCCCGCGCGTACCGTGAACCGATAGGCGCCGGTAGCAGATTCGCTCTGCAGCAACGCATGCACGACGAGAACCCGCGCGCCGGGGCCCGGGCGCTCCAGATAGAAGCGCGTGAAGGCGGGAAACTCTTCCCCGCCCGCGGACGCCGTACCGATCGCCAGACCGCGCGCGGACAGGCCGTATTGCTGGCCCTTGCCGACCGCCCTGAAATAGCTCGCCCCCTGAAACACCAGGAACTCATCCCAGACATCGCTGTTGTTGATCGGCCGGCGGGCGCGGAAGCCGGAGAAGGGAAGGTCCTGATCCTGCGGGATGGGCGGGACCTCGGGACCGTAGTCGAACATGTCCGGTGTAAAATGGATCCGGGTCGCAACTCCCTCATCAACGACGAACATCAGCACCGGAATCTTGAAGTAGAAGCCGGCGTGGAAGAGATCGATCGTGTAGCCGCGACCCTCATCCTTCCACAGGGCCGCATCGGGCCTGAAACGGATGGCGCGGTACTGGTCGTAAGTCAGCGAGGGCAGCGGATCGGGAAGACCTGTCTCGAGCGGTTTGAAGTCCTGTGTCGCGAGCTTTCGTGCCAGTTCCACGAGCCATTGACGGTCGAAGGGCCTGCCCTCGTCAGCCGCCTGCGCGGTGCCGATGAAGCCAAGGCCATTCTCGGCAAGTTGACGAACAAACGGAACAAGGGCGGCGGCGGC
>JAGRKR010000767.1:1716-1919 GCA_020442225.1 Hyphomicrobiaceae bacterium
TGGCTGGAAACAAACATGAGGGCGCGAAACCGGCCAAAATATGACATGATGGTGCAGCGCCGCATTTGCCGGATTTCCGCGCAGCGTTGCTGTTCCCGAAACTTGCTGGAACGACCAAATATGTAAGCCCCGTCGCCTCAACTCCCCGGAAGTCCGGTTGGATTCCGGACCTTTCCAAAAAAAGGGCCGCAGGACCTAGATCC
>JAGRKR010000104.1:0-393 GCA_020442225.1 Hyphomicrobiaceae bacterium
GAATACCTGTCGCGCGGCACCTATGTCTTCCCGCCGGAGCCGTCGCTCGCGCTCATCAAGGACACGATCGTGTTCTCCTGTCGCGAGATGCCCAAATGGAACCCAGTGAACGTCTGCTCCTACCACCTGCAGGAAGCCGGAGCGACGCCGGTCGAGGAACTGGCCTTCGCGCTCGCGACGGCCTTCGCCGTTCTCGACACGGTCGCGGCGTCGGGCGAGGTAGCGGAAGAGGAATTCGCCGCTGTCGTCGGCCGCATCTCGTTCTTCGTCAATGCCGGGCTCAGGTTCGTGACCGAGATCTGCAAGCTCCGGGCCTTCACCGAGCTTTGGGACGAGCTGACGGCCGAGCGCTACGGCGTCCGTGATGCCAAGCTGCGCCGCTTCCGCTACGGC
>JAGRKR010000104.1:506-2117 GCA_020442225.1 Hyphomicrobiaceae bacterium
GAACGAGGCGCTGGGCCTGCCGCGACCGTGGGACCAGCAGTGGTCGCTGCGAGCCCAGCAGATTCTCGCCTACGAGACGGATCTCCTCGAGTACGGCGACATCTTCGAAGGCTCGACGGAGATCGCCCGCAAGGTGGCGGCGCTCAAGGTCGAGGCGCGCGCGGAACTCGAGCGGATCTCGGGCATGGGCGGCGCGGTCGCCGCCATCGACTACATGAAGCGCCGGCTCGTCGAGTCGAACACCGAGCGCGTGCGCCGCATCGAGGCGGGCGAGCAGGTCGTGATCGGCGTCAATCGCTGGACCGAGACGGAACCCTCGCCGCTCGATGCCGGGGCCAAGGGCGCCGTCGTGACCGTGGACGAGGCGGTCGAGGCGGAACAGGTGGCGCGCCTCGTCGCCTGGCGGGAGGCGCGTGACGGCAAGGCCGTGGCGGCGGCGCTCGCCGCGCTGGAGCGGGCCGCCACGGACGGCGCCAGCGTCATGGAGCCTTCCATCGCCTGCGCCAAGGCGGGTGTCACGACCGGCGAATGGGGCGCCACGTTGCGGCGTGTGTTCGGCGAATACCGTGCGCCGACGGGCGTCGGGCTCGCGCGCCGGCAAGGCGGCGACGAGAGCCTCGAGAGTGTTCGCCAGGCCGTCGAAACGGTCTCGTCTCGTCTCGGACGCCGCCTCAAGATCCTGATCGGCAAGCCCGGCCTCGATGGCCATTCCAACGGCGCCGAGCAGATCGCCGTGCGGGCCCGCGATGCCGGCATGGACGTGGTCTATGAGGGCATTCGCCTGACGCCGCGCCAGATCGTGCGTGCGGCCGTCGACGAGAGCGTGCATGTGGTCGGGCTGTCGATCCTCTCCGGCAGCCACATGCCGCTCATCCGGGAGGTGGCGAGCCTGATGCGTGAAGAAGGTCTCGACGACGTGCCGATCGTCGCCGGCGGCATCATCCCGCAGGAGGACGCCGAGGCCCTGCGCACGATGGGTGTGGCCGCCGTCTACACACCCAAGGACTTCGCACTCAACACCATCATGGCCGACATCGTCAGACTGGTCGAACGGTCGGCCGCGGCGGCGTGAGCGCAGGCAACTTCAAAGCGAAAGACGGGTCGGCGCAGGTCTCGATCCGTGCTATGGAGCAGGGAGCCTCGCGACGACAAGCGAAGCCGAATGAACGAAAGCACTCAGGAGGAGACCGTGGCCCAAGTTCGTTTGGAGGTGAATGGCAAAGCCGTAGAGGCCGACGTCGAGCCCAATACGCTGCTCGTCGATCTCCTGCGGCGGTCCCTGTCGCTGACCGGCACGCACGTCGGCTGCGACACCAGCCAGTGCGGCGCCTGTGTCGTGCTTGTGGACGGAAACGCCATCAAGAGCTGCACGTATCTGGCGCTGCAGGCCGACGGCAAGTCGATCACCACCATCGAAGGGCTGGCGGCCGGCGGTGCACTGCATCCGGTGCAGGAGGCCTTCCGCGAGATGCACGCGCTCCAGTGCGGCTTCTGCACGCCGGGCATGGTGATGGCGGCGGTCGATCTGCTGGCGCGCAACCCGTCTCCCAGCGAAGACGAGATCCGCAGCGGGCTCAAGGGCAACATCTGCCGCTGCACGGGCTATCACAA
>JAGRKR010000768.1 GCA_020442225.1 Hyphomicrobiaceae bacterium
ATCAAGAAGCCGCTGGCCGAGGAGCTCATCTTCGGCAAGCTCGAGCAGGGCGGCACCGTGCGCGTCCTGGTCGAGGGCGAGGGCGTCGAGCGCAAGCTCAAGTTCGAGTTCCTGCCTCCCGAGCCGGGGCGTGTCGCCGCCGCGAAGGAGAGCGAGGAAGGGGAGGACGATGCCGAGACCGACGACGCGAAGTCGAAGGCGCTGGTCGGCGCACCCGGACAGCGCAAGGCGATCAGCTCACCGAAGAGCCGGGATCGCGGTCGCGGCTCGGGCACCGTGCCGTCCGTTCCCCGGCCCAAGGACGAGAAATAGCCGCCGGGTGACGGCCGCCCGCCGCACCGCATGACGGCGGCGGGGCTCGGGCAGGCCTACCGCAGCGGCCTGTTCGGGGGGCTTTCCGTCGCCGGCGCGGTCGTCTTCGCGACCTTCATGGGCTTCGGCGCCTTCGCGCGTGACGGCGGTCTGACGCTGCTCGAAGCCGTGCTGATGACGGGTGCGATGTACGCCGTGCCCGGTCAGGTCGTCATGATCGACCAGGTGACCCAGGGGGCCGCCCTGGCGACCGCGGCCCTTGTCGCCACCTTCACTTCCGTTCGCTTCCTGCCGATCGCGGTCGTGCTCATGCCGCACTTTCTCGGCGGCCGCCTGCCCCGCCTGCCGAGGCTGCTCCTGGTCGTGGCCGTGCATTTCGTCTCGGTGACGAGCTACGTCGAGGCGATGCGGCTGCTGCCGTCGCTGAAGCCGGAGCACCGACTCGCCTATTTTCTCGGCGTCATCAGCACCTTCTCCATCTTCGGCGTGACCGGCACGGCGCTCGGCCATGTCGTGGCCGGCGAGGTGCCGGGCGTCGTGGCGCTGGCGCTGCTCTACCTGACGCCGCTCTACTTCATGCTCTCCGTCATCGCCTCGGCGGTGACGACGCTCGATCGTCTGGCGGCGCTGCTCGGCGGCGTGCTCGGACCGCTGTGCTATCTGGCGTCTCCCGATCTCTACCTGCTGTTCGCGGGCCTGGCGGGCGGCACGCTGGCCTTCGCTATCGCCCGGTTCGTCTCGTCGCGTCGGGGCTGAGCCGGCGCGGCGGGCGATTGCGGCTTGCATCCGTGCGCCAAGTGCGGCTCACTTGGCGGCGCTGTGAGGCTTCCCCGCCACTTCATTCCGAATGACCGATAGCTGGACACTTCTCGCGCTCGTACTGCTCGCCGGATTCGCCTCGACCGACGTCTGGCGGCTGCTGGGCATCGTGCTGTCGCGCGGGCTCGATGCGGACGGGCCCGTCATGCTCTGGGTGCGTGCCGTGGCGACTGCGCTGGTCATGGCGCTCGTCATGCGCCTCGTGCTCTTTCCGGGAGGGCGGCTCGCCACGGCGGGGCTCGGCTGGCGGCTGGCCTCCGTTGGCGTCGCCGTTCTGGCGTTCGTACTGCTCAGGCGCAATCTGCCGGGCGCCGTGCTCGTCGGACTGATCACGCTGATGATCGGCGAGACCCTCTGGCCCGGCGTCGGCTCGGGGTGGCTCAAGTGACGAGCAGCGGCGTCTGCCCCTTGAAGCGGCCGCTCTCCAGCTCCGCGATCAGGAAGGCAGCGACGTCGGCGCGGGAGATGCGTCCGGCCCGCCAGCTCTGAGGGTCGACCAGTGCCTGCCAGCGCCCGCTCGCCGGTCCAGAGGTGAGTAGGCCCGGACGCACGATCGTCCACTCGAGGCCGCTCTCGCGCACCATCGTTTCCTGCACGTCCTTGTCCTCGTAGATGCGCTCGAGGAAGAGCGGGAAGAACACGCGGTCGTAGAGGAAGCCGCCGTGGCCGCGGCTGTCGCCCGCGCCAAGACCCGTCACGACGATCAGGCGGTGAACGCCGGCCGCGCGCATGGCCGCCACGAGATGGCGGGTCGCCTTGGAGAACAGCAGGACGGGTTTGAGCGACGGTCCGGTGCCGAGCGTCACGATGACAGCATCGACGCCATGAACCGCGCAGGCGAGCGTCTCGGGATCGGTGGCGTCACCGTCGATCCTGGTGAGCCCGGGGGACGTCACAGGGATGGCGTGAGCCCGGCGCGCGAGCGCCACCACGTCGTGGCCGGCCGCGAGAGCCGCCTTGACGGTTTCGAGGCCAATGCCGCGGCTGGCACCGACAACGAGCAGGCGTGCCATCGTTCAACTCCGTTGCGCCGATCCGCGCCGCGGACCGCTTGTCTCGCCAGCTACATGGTCACGCCGGCCGGCTCTGGCAACGGCTGATACGACAAAGCCCGGCCGCGCGCGAGGCGCGGCCGGGCTTTCTCATTGGGTCTGATTGCTCGCGCCGGCAGCGCGAGACCGCTGCGCTGCTTCAGCTAACGGGCAATGCCGCCTACTGC
>JAGRKR010000769.1 GCA_020442225.1 Hyphomicrobiaceae bacterium
GGGGAGCCGCCACACCTCGCCGAAGATGCGGAAGGCGAAAACGTAGCGGAACCTCAGCGCTACGAGGCTGCCGGGCATGAGCAGCGGCAGGGTAATCGACCGGAACCGCTGTCAGGGGCTGGCGCCGTCGATCGAAGCGCTCTCGTAGAGATCGTTGGGGATGCCCATTCGCGCCGAATAGAGGATGAGGAACGAGAAGGGCAGGTGCAGCCAGACCGAGAGCAGGCCGACCAGCGTGAGCGCCGCCCAGCGGTCCGTCGTCCAGGCGAGTTCGGGCAGGCCGACGATGTGCATGAGACCGGAAATCAGGCCGACATCCGGCTCGAACATGTATTTCCAGATGACCACGGCGACGACGTCGCTCACCGCGTAGGGGGCGATGATGACGGATATCAGCACGCGCCGGGCCGGCACGCCCATGGCGAAGATCGCCGCCATGCCGAGCGCGATGGCGAGCTCGAGGTAGACGACGATGTTGACGACCACGAAGGTGTTGATGAAGGACCGCCAGAAATAGGGGTCGGTCAGAACGAAGATGTAGTTGCGCAGGCCGACGAAGGTCGGCGCGGCGCCGAAGCTCGTCTCCTGCAGGCTGAGCCAGAAGACGTAGATGGCGGGCAGGCCGATGACGAGCAGCAGCAGAAGCTGCACCGGCGCGGCCATGATGACATAGGCGATGCGACTGGAAAATTTCATGATGCAAGCGCTGGTGCGACGATCTCGGCGCGCGCGAACAGGCCCGGCGCGCCGCCGGTATGGATGAAGACGACCTTGGCGTCGGACGCGATGCGGCCGCTCTGGAGATTGCCGATCAGGCCGTGCAGCGCCTTGCCGCTATAGGCGGGGTCGAGCACCAGCCCGGCGGTCCGGCCGGCGGTGGCGAGCGCAGCCATGGACCCTTCGCTGGCGAGGCCGTAACCGGCGCCGATATAGCCGTCGTCGACGATGACGCGCGCCGGATCGACGGTCGCGCTCGATTTGAGCAGCGCCAGCGCCTCGCCGGCGCGCTTGAGGATCAGCGGTTCGATGAAGCTCCGCGGTTGCTGCACGCTGATCACCAGTACGCGCGTCGCAACGCGCGCGCGGGCAAAGCCGGCGATGAGGCCGGCGGCGGTCAGGCCGGAGCCCGCGGCGAGCACCGCCCAGTCGGGCGCGGTCCTGGTGTCTGCGAGAATCTCGTCGGCGAGGCTCATGGCGCCGGCCGCGGCAAGCGGGCCCGTCGCGCCGGGCAGGCGTGCGAGGTACGGCTTGTGGCCGGCGGCGCGCTCGCTCTCAACCAGCGCATCCATGCGCTTTCCGACGGCGTCCGAGTAGGGATCGGTGGTGTCGATCCAGTGGATCTCGGCGCCGAAGACGCGGTCGAGCAGCAGGTTGCCGTTCACCGGGGAAGCGGGCGTGCCGCGCAGCAGCAGCACGCAGCGCCAGCCGAGCGTGGCGCAGGCGGCGGCGGTGGCGCGGCAGAAATTCGACTGGGCGGCGGCGGTGGTGACGATGGTATCGCACCCTTGTGCCGCGGCATCGGCGAGAATGACTTCGAGCTGGCGCGGCTTGTTGCCGCCCATGCCGAGACCCGACTCGTCCTCGCGCTTGACGAGGAGGCCGGGGCAGCCGATGGCAGCCCCGAGCCGAGGCGCCGCGTGCAGCGGCGTCGGGAAGTTGGCCAGCCTCAATCGCGGGAGTTCGGGCGGCTCGGAGGTGAGCGCGTCGCGCATATCGAGGCTGGCCATTGGCGTCACACCGTTACGGGAGGAGAGGCGTGACGCGCTTCTTGACGTCCTCCATGGCGTCCTTGACCGGCATCATGCCGAGCACGGCAGCCTGGAGGTCTTCGACGAAGATGTCGGCGGCCTTGGCAGCGTTGTCGAAGGGCGGCAGCGGAACGCGCCCGACGAGGAGCACCGCCTTCTCTTCGGCCGCGTAGGGCAGCTTGCTCTTCATCGCATCGTCGTCATAGGTGGAGGCGCGCACCGGGCCATTGCCGTTGAGGGCGGCCTTCAGCGTGTTCTCCTTGGAGAGCATCGTCTTCACGAGATCCCAGGCGAGGTCCTTGTGCTTGGAGTTCTTCGGAATGACGATCGTCCAGAACTCGACCTTCGCGGGCGCGACGGCGAACTTGTCCTTGAACTTCTCGCTGACCGGCAGGGCGACGGTCTTGATGTTGCCCGCCTCCTTCGACTTCTCCGGGTCGTTGTAGATGCGGTTGCGGCCGCAGGAGGTCGTGGTCATCGCCACCCGGCCCGTCTGCATCCAGGTGTTGATTTCCTCGTCCTTGATCGCCGCCCAGTTCTTCGGCAGCACGCCGTCCTTGTAGAAGCCGGCGAGCGTGTTGACGGCGTTCATCATGCCGTCCTCGGTGGTCGCCACCTTGTAGTCGGTGGTGATGAAGTCGCCGTTCCAGGTGCGGGCGAGGTCGACGGTGTTGGCGTAGCCGTCACCGGCGATGAGGAAGCCGTAGACCTTGGTGCCGTCGTCGCGGGTGAAGGTCAGCTTGTGGGCGGCGTCGATCAGCTCCTCGACGCTCGTCGGCGGCTTCACGCCCTTCTCGGCGAAGATGCGCTCGTTGTAGTGGAAGCACGACGAGGCATGGCGGAACGGCACGCCGTAGAGCGTGTTGTTGAAGGTCATCCCGGCGACGAGGCCCGGGAAAATGTCGCCCATGTCCTCGATCGGGTTGGCTTCCTGATGCGGGGTCAGCGGCTCGAGCAGCTTGGTGACACTCTCGACGGCGCGCGTGTTCAGGAAGAACGCGATGTCGATGGAGGTCTCGGGAAGCTGCAGCTCGCGGAAGAGGCGCTCATGCAGGGCGTTGGTGTCGAGGGTCACCCATTCGGTGCCGACGCCGTTCTTCTCCTGCCATGCCTTGGTGATGTCGCCGCCCTGGGCACCGGTGGAGACGGTCTCGTGCACCTTGTGCGACAGGATGGTGAGCTTCTCGGGCTTGTCCTCGGCCTGCGCGCCCGACGCCAGCGCCACCAGCGCCGTCGCGGCCAGTCCGTATCTGATCAGTTTCGCAATCATCTTCTTCGTCCTCCCTTCTGGTTGATCTCAACTCATGCGGAGATTTCGGCGGCTGGGCGCCGCCGGCTGCGTGCAGGCTTGTCGTCCGTGATCCATTGATCGCTGGTCGCTTCCTTCACGTATTCGAGGCGCGGAATGATCTCCGGGCCGCGGCCAAGCGCGACGAGGGTGGCGAGCAGGTCCACCATGACGAAATGGGCGAGGCGGGTCGCCATCGGCGCGTAGAGGAACGTGTCTTCCGGCGTGTCGATGGCGAGCGTCAGGTCGGCGACCTTCGCGAGGGGCGAGTCGGAGCGCGTGACGGCGATGACATAGGCGCCGCATTCGCGCGCCACGCGGACATTGCGCAGAACGTCCTTGATGCGGCCGTTGTAGGAAAAGGCGAGCAGCACGTCGCCGGGCCGCAGGGTGGCGGCCGACATGGTCTGCAGGTGCGGGTCGTGCAGCGACTGGCAGATCAGGTCGAGGCGCATGAATTTCTGCTGCGCGTCGTAGGCGACGGTGTTGGAGAGGCCGACCCCGACGAGCCCGAGGCGGCGGGCCTTGCGGATCCGGTCGGCCGCCTGCTGCAGCAAGTCGTCGTCGATGGAACGGCGCAGTTCGGTGATGGCGTTGATCGATTTGTCGAAGACCTTCTGCTTGACCGCCTCGATGTCGTCCCCGAAGCCGATGTCGCGGTGCACATAGGCAGCGCCGCCGGCGGCCAGCGCTTCGGCGAGCGCGATCTTGAAATGGGCATAGCCGTCCAGCCCGAGGCTGCGGCAGAAGCGCAGAACGGTCGGCTCGCTCACATCGGCCTCGGCCGCGAGTGCCGCGAGGTTCTTGCGCGGCACGCTCGCCGGCGCCGCGAGCACGACGTCGGCGACCAGCGTCTCGGCGCGCGAAAGCTGCGGCCTCAGCGCGGCGAGACGTTCGAGAAGGTCGCTGCGCTTTACGCGGTCGTCCAACGCTCGACTTCCTCCATGTTCAGCTCGACGCCGAGACCCGGGCCGCGGGGCAGCGGCAGCGCGCCGTCAACCAGCGTGTCCTTCGACCCGACCGGCTCCTTGAGCAGCTTGTCGCGCAAGGGGTTGGGGAAGATCATGCATTCGAAGGTCAGGAAGTTCGGCATGGCGGCCGCGAGATGCAGGCTCGCCGCGGCGCAGATGGCGCCCGAGGCGCCGACATGGGGCGCATAGGGGATGTGCATGGCGGCCGCGAGGTTGGCAATCTTGCGCGTCTCGCTGATGCCACCCGAACGGGCGACGTCGGGCTGGATGACACCGACCGCGCGGGCTGCGAGAAGCGGCGCGGCACCGATCGCGGTGTGCTCGCTCTCGCCGCCGGCAAGGCGCAGCGGCAGCTTCTGGCGCAGCCACTTGTAGCCCTCGATGTCCTCCGGAACGATCGGTTCCTCGAACCAGAAATAGCCGAGCTCGGCGAGACCCTTGCCGACCTCGAGCGCATCGTCGACGTCGAAGATCCAGTTGGAGTCCGCCGTCAGGCGAATGTTCGGCCCGGCGACCTCGCGCACCAGCTTGGCGCGGGCGATGGAGGCTTCCACCGGCGCGCCGATCTTGACCTTCATTTCCTTGAAGCCGTCGGCGAGGCAGTCCTCGACCACCTTCGCGGCGTTGGCGTCGTCGGTCCACGGGATGGACGAGGCATAGGCGCGGATGCCGGTGCGGTCCATGTGACCGAGCAGCTCGTAGACCGGGCGGCCGACCTCCTTGCCGAGGATGTCCCAGATGGCGATGTCGATGGCCGAGATCGCCTCGATGAGCATGCCGCCGGAACGGCCGGAGAAGGTGCGGAAGAGCTTCTGCCAGATCGCTTCGACCGCGAACGGGTCCATGCCGATGATCTTCGGCGCGAGCAGGCCGTCGATCAGCTCCGCGTAGGACTTCGGTCCGAAGCGGGCGAGGCCTTCACCGACGCCGGTGATGCCGGTGTCGGTCTCGACGACCACGACGACGATCGAAATCGTTCCGAACGAGCCCTGCGACGTGCGCTGCAAATCGCCAATCGGGACCGTGAGCGGGTATGCCCGCACGCTCTTTATCTTCAAGTCTGCATCCTCCCAATGACGTAGTTGAACTACAAATTTTCGTAGCTGTCCACGCTGCAGCGCACAAAAATGTAGCTGCCTTACATCGTCGAAATTGGCAGGGATGCACCATCCGGAGCGCGCAAAGCGCGGACCGGTTGCACCGTCCGGATGTGACGGATTCGTGTGAATGGCCCGCCCGGACCGGCGAGCGCCCGGGCATTTCGCGCGCTTGCAGTCTGTGCTGCCGATGCCGTTTGGGGGCGATGCGACCGTGCCGGCGATGGGTGTGGCCGCAGGCGATCGGGCCACCGCGTCAGGCGTTGCGCAGAAGTCCCTCGAGCCGTTCGGACAG
>JAGRKR010000770.1:0-410 GCA_020442225.1 Hyphomicrobiaceae bacterium
CAGACGCTGCCTTCCGCGGTCTATGCCTTCCTCCAGGTTCCAGGTGGAGATGGCCCTGCCATGCGGCTGGTGCTGATCTCCATTGCCGTGGCCATCGGGGCCCTGCTCGTCTCAGAGGCCGTCGCGACCCGCGTCGCCAGGAGGATCGCCGGTCAATGAGCCTCCGGGTCTCGCTCGCGCATCAATTCTCGCGGTTCCACATGCAGGCCACGTTCGAGGCCCCTGCAGGGGTGACCGCATTGTTCGGGCGCTCTGGCGCTGGCAAGACGACCGTCGCCAACGCGATTTCCGGCCTGCTGAGGCCACAAGCCGGCCACATCCGCGTCAACGGCGAGACCTTGCTCGACACGGCGAAAGGGATCGACGTCCCCGTGCACAAGCGCCGTATCGGCTATGTCTTCCAGGACGCG
>JAGRKR010000770.1:495-1745 GCA_020442225.1 Hyphomicrobiaceae bacterium
GTCGAGTTGCTCGGCATCCGTCACCTTCTGGGTCGGCGGACCGGCGCTCTTTCGGGCGGGGAGAGGCAGCGCGTCACGATCGGCCGAGCCCTCCTCAGCCGTCCACGCATCCTATTGATGGACGAGCCGCTTGCCTCGCTCGACGAGGCCCGCAAAGCGGAGATCCTGCCTTACCTCGAGCGTCTGCGGGACGGCTTCAACATCCCCATCCTCTACGTCAGTCACGCCGTGTCGGAGGTTGCGCGACTGGCGACGACGCTCGTCGTGCTTTCCGAGGGCCGGGTCGTGCGCTGTGGTCCGGCCGCCGAGATCCTCGCCGATCCCAACGCCTTTCCCTTGCTGGGGCGCCAGGAGGCTGGCTCGATCCTGACCGCTTCCGTCGTCTCGCACGACGCGCATGACGGCCTGACCGAGCTTTCGTTCAGTGGTGGGCTGATCATTGCCCCGCTCGTCCGCGCAGCCCCAGGCACGAAGCTTCGTGTGAGAGTTCGCGCCCGCGACATCATCCTTGCTTTGCGTCCACCCGAGGACACCAGCGCGCTCAACATCCTGCCTGTGACGGTGCGCGCGATCAGCGCAGGCGATGGCGCCATCGTCGACATCGCCCTCACCTGCGGGGACGCCAGCCTGCTGGCGCGCATCACGCGACGCTCGCTCGACAATCTCGGTTTGCGCGAGGGAACGTCGTGCTTCGCAGTCCTCAAGTCCGTCGCGGTCGCGCGGCGCGACATCGGCATCTTCGAGAGCCGCACCGGCGCTCGCGGCTGAGCGGCGAACGCTCTTGGCAGCAGGCTCGCGCCTGCTCTAGCGCTTGTTGAAGCGCATGGTCGCCTTGCTCATGGCGATGCCGCTCGTCGTGATGGTGACGCTGTGGGACGAGCCGCCGAACGATACGGTCATCGTGCCGTTGAAGCCGCTGCCGGAGACCTTCAGCGTCATGCGTCCACTGCTCAAGCGGCCGGTGGCGGAGCCCGAGGCATTGAACGTGCGCTCTTCCCAAGTCCCCGTCACGCGGGCGCCATCGACCCTGAGCCTGCTGCGGATGTGAATCGGGTTCTTGTCGCTTCTGCATTGGATGGCCATGCGCAGGTCGCTGCCGCCCCCCGTGTAGTAGGCGCTGCAGTTGATGCCCTCGTTCGAGCCGTCGGTATAGGTGATCCGCCCGGCGCCGCTCCAGGTGCCAACGAGCGGGTTGATCCCACCCGACGGCGCCGCCAGCAGGGCGGCCGGCGCGGCGACCAGCAGGAGCA
>JAGRKR010000011.1 GCA_020442225.1 Hyphomicrobiaceae bacterium
CCCTTGTTGCCGCGCTCCTCCTTGACGACCTGCACGAGAATGATCTGGCGGCGCTTGATGACTTCCTGGATCTTGTAGCTGCGGGCCCGCCGCCGACGCGGACGCTCGGGCACCTCCTCCAGTGCATCCTCGGAGCCGACCTCCTCGACGGGCACGGCTTCGCCGTTCTCCGGGCCGTCGACCGACTCGATCTCGATAAGGCCGGTGTCCTCGACCAGGCCACGCGGCTCCGGCACGTCCTCAGCGTCGGCGGATGCGTCGGGCTCGGTGGCGGGGGCCGTCTCGTGGTACTCGGCTGCGGCCGGCACATCCGAGGCCTGGCGGGGCTCGTCGAGGCCCGTCCGCTCGCTTATGCTGGCGGGACCTTCGAGGGTCGGCTGGGGGCCGGAGCCGGGAATGTCCGCCGGGGCGGTGTCGTAACCGTCGTCCCGGTGCTGCGGGCTGCCATCGGACTCTGCCGGGGCCTCCGCGTCGTGCCGGGAGCCGCGGGACTCGTCGCGACCGCCGCGACGCCCGCTGATGTGGGCCTCGACCTCTTCTTCGTCCCGTGCCTCTTCCTCGGCCTCTTCCTGGAGGAGGGCCTGCCGATCGGCGATGGGGATCTGATAGTAGTCGGGGTGGATCTCGTTGAAGGCCAGGAAACCGTGGCGGTTGCCGCCGTAGTCGACGAAGGCCGCCTGCAGCGACGGCTCGACGCGCGTGACCTTGGCCAGATAAATATTGCCGCGCAGGAGTTTGCGGGCGGCGGATTCGTAGTCGAATTCCTCTACCCGTCCGTCCCGCAGGACCACCACCCGGGTCTCCTCCGGGTGGGTGGCATCGATAAGCATCTTGTTCTGAGACATAGCAGTGTATCCTTGCGGCGCCTGTTCCGCATCCGGCTCGCTGCCAAGGCCTGTAAGGGCGGCTGCGGGTGTGGGAAGGCGGTCTGGCGCACTTGTTTCAAGCTGAGTGTGTGGGCGTGAATGCTGGCTGTGTCGGGATGAAAACGGCACGCCGGGGCCGAGGGTCGCAAGGCGCGAGGACTGCCTCGCCCGCTACCTCCGACGGCCACCTCCGCAGCGCGCGACGACTGCTCCGCCGATCTCTCGGCGAGCACGGTGTCGATCGGCACTGCGAACGTGCTGTTCATGGCTCTATCGGGTTGCGGCGCTTTCGCATCGCGGACGATCTCGGCGCCGTCATCGCTCCCATGGCACATGCCATGGGCATGAAGTTGCGCGCAGTCCTCTCCTTCGAGAGGCTCGGCCGGGCGTCGAAAGGCAACCGGCTGAGGCGAACCGCGCCCGCTCGACGGCTGAGCCGCGAACGGTTTGAGCAATATTCCGCCGGATTACCTGATCCGCTGTGCGACCACTTCGGTTCGACAAACGGGAAACGTACGGCAATGTCCGACCTGCGACCGCGTCGCGGCTCAAGTCGCTTGCCATCCGGCCAAATCCAAACAAACTGGAGGCCGTTCATCGCCCAAACAAATCGCCACGCGGAGCGAGGCTGCTCGTTGCGGGGCGCTGTCGAACCTCCTGGTCCCGGAAACTCGACGTCTCCGTTCGCCGATCGTCCTGCATCAACGGTGCTTGCCTGCCTCAACGGGTGGTGCGTGGCAATACTGACGCCCGGAACAGACGAAAGGTCGGGATTCTCGGGACCTTCTACTTACGGCCAGACGGCCGCGCGCGCAAGGGATGTGTGATCCTATTGCATCATCGCAGTCGGAAGTCCGTAGCGTCGACTGTACTGTCGAGTATGAAAAGATATGTTAACGGCTGTGCCATGCAATGATCACAGATCGGGGTCCCGTCTGGCGTACGATCGGTTTGGAGGGGGGTGCCGGGCGCTGCCATCGCGGGCGCCACGCGCAGGCTCAGGTGATAATCCCGGGTATTCTCGCGACTGCGAAGGTTCGCCTATGCCGCTCCGCCATCGTCCGAGCCAGCCTCGAGGGGCAGGCCTGCGCGGGCACGGCATGGCGGGTCACGACTCGGCTGGCGGGCCTCGGCCCATGCCGGCCGGATGCGCGCCTTGAGGGGAGGCTGACCACGATGGCGTCGGCGATCTTTCAGCACCTCGCGCGCGGCCGCGCGATCCGCGGCGCCATGCTGACCCTCGCCACCTTCCTGGTGACCCTGGCCGCGCTCGCCTCCGAGGCGTGCGCGCAGACGTCGGACTGGACCGCGCAGACGACCCCACGCAAGGCCGCGCCGAAGCGGGCCGGACCGGCCCCACGCCCGGCTGCCACGGTCCCGCGTGAGCGCATGCGCGGCGGCTTCACCGCCCACGCCAAGGACCCCGTGGTGCGGCATCTGAGCATCGACGGCGACGAGACCACGACCAGCATGGTCCTCGAGACCAGCAAGCCCGTCCGCTACGAGATTTCCGTACTGGCCGACCCCTATCGCATCGTCATTGACCTGCCGGCCGTCGCCTTCGACGTGCCGCCCAAGCTGGGCTCGCATGGCCGAGGCCTGGTCCGCTCCTACCGGTTCGGCCTGTTCGCGCCCGGTCGCTCCCGCGTGGTGATCGACGTGGCGCGGCCGGTAAAGGTGCGCGTTGCGTCCGGAGGCGGGCGCACGGGGCAGACGAGCCGGCTCATTCTGGCGTTCTCCCCGATCGACCGGCAGCAGTTCCTGCGCACCGTGAGCGGCCCGGCCGCCAAGCCGACGCCACCGGATGGCGGGCGTGAGAAGCCGCAGCCCCGGCGGGAGAAGGCAGCGACGGACAAGCCTGTGGTCGTGATCGACGCCGGGCATGGCGGTGTCGATCCCGGAACGCATGGGCGAGGCAGCATGCAGGAGAAAACCATCGTGCTCGCGGTCGCCAAGGCTGTTCGCGATCAACTCCGGCGCACTGGCCGGTTCAAGGTGGTCATGACGCGCGATACCGACGTTTTCGTTTCTCTCGCCGACCGCGTGGCACTCTCGCGCCGGGTCGGGGCGGACCTGTTCGTCTCCATCCACGCCGATTCCATTGCCGAGCGCGGCTTTGTCGATGCCGTCCGCGGCGCCACCATCTACACCCTGGCCGATCGCGCCAGCGACGAGCGCTCCCGGCGCCTCGCGGAGAAGGAGAACGCGGTCGACCTGCTGGCCGGGGTGACGACGTTCGACAGCGAATCAGGGGATCACGTGAAGAGCATCCTGTTCGACCTGATGCGCCGGGAGACGGCTCGGTTCTCGGTCGATTTCCGCTCCCTGTTGCTGGCACGGCTGCGCAAGGCGATCGTGCTGAACCGGACGCCGACCCGCGGCGCAGCCTTCAAGGTCCTGCGACAGGCCCAGACGCCATCCGTGCTTGTGGAGCTTGGCTACATGACGAATGCCGAGGACGAGCGTCTGCTCCAGTCGCGCGCCTGGCGCCAGCGCGTCGGGGCGGCGATCGCCACGGCCATCGAAGACTATTTTTCCGCCGACAGATTGGCGCGCGTGCCATTTTGAGGCATACCTGCGGGGAAACGTACGAAGCGTGCGGCGCTCCCGGCGCGTTCAGGCTGGTTTGCGATTGCGCCGCCGCAATGAGGCGGAGCGTGCTACTCGACAGCCCGGCCGGACCGCTCCGACCGGACCGTATGGACGGGGCAGTGCGACGGCTTGACGGATGGCCGGGCCTTCTCTTGCCACATTCCGTAGTAGTGTGGCACGGGATCAGCTATCTGGTAGTCGATCTCGCGGCGGCCCGGGCCAAAGGACCGCCCATGCACTCAGAAAGAGGCATATGAGACCAGGGCCGATACTTCCACCGCCAGCGCAGCCGAAGAAGCGCCGGAAGCGGCGCAGCTTGTTCCTGCGCATGCTCGGGTTCACGTTCGCGTCGGGCGTCGTGCTGTTCCTCGCCGGCTCTGCCGTCGCGGGGTTCGTGCTGTGGCATGCCTCGAAGGACCTGCCGAACTACGAATCACTGAAGAAGTACGAGCCGCTCGTCATGACGCGCATCCACGCGCACGACGGAGCGCTGATTGCCGAATACGCTCGCGAGCGCCGCATCTTCGTGCCGATCAACACGGTGCCGAGGCAGGTCATCCAGGCCTTTCTCTCGGCCGAGGACAAACGCTTCTTCGAGCACAGCGGCATCGACTTCCAGGGCGTTGGACGCGCCATCGTCCGCAATCTGCAGAACATGGGCTCGGGCCGGCGCCCGCAAGGCGCCTCGACCATCACCCAGCAGGTCGCCAAGAATTTCCTGTTGAGCGATCTCGTCCAGAAGGATGGGAAGACCAAGGCCGACGAGTACATGCGCAAGCTCAAGGAGGCCATCCTGGCCATCCGCATCGAGCGCGCATTGCAGAAGGAAACGATCCTCGAGCTCTATCTGAACGAGATCTATCTCGGGATCGGCTCGTACGGCGTGGCCGCGGCGGCCCTGAACTATTTCAGCAAGGAGCTGCGCGACCTCACCATCGAGGAGGCCGCCTATCTGGCTGCGCTGCCCAAGGCGCCCAACAACTATCACCCCTTCAAGCGCACGCGCGAGGCGACGATCCGCCGGAACTGGGTCATCGACGAGATGGCGCAGAACGGTTTCATCACCAAGGCCCAGGCCGCAGCGGCCAAGGCGAAGCCCCTCAACGTCAAGCTGCGCCCGTTCGGCGCGCACATCTTCGCAGCCGAGTTCTTCGCCGAGGAGGTGCGTCGCGCACTGTTGGCGCAGTACGGCGAGACCAAGCTCTATGGCGGCGGCCTGTCCGTGCGCACGACCCTCGACCCACGCCTGCAGAAGCAGGCGCGCCGTGCCCTGATCGACGGACTGGTGGCGTTCGACCGCCAGAAGGGCTGGCGTGGGGCGCAGCAACGCATCGAGATCGCCGGAGATTGGGGAGTTGCGCTCGACCAGATCAAGACGCCCAGTGACATCCAGCCGTGGCGGCTTGGCGTAGTGCTCCAGGTCAATCGCCAGCAGGCCGTGGTCGGCCTCAAGCCCGCGCGACAGCCGAACGGCACGCTGGTGGCCGAGCGGCAGACGGTCGAGGTGCCGTTCCCGGAGATGAAGTGGGCGCGCATGGCGAAGANGATGGCGCCCAAGGCGGCGACGGACGTTCTTTCGCCGGGAGATGTCATCTACGTCGCGCCGAAGGATGTCGAGAAGCTCGACGGCGCCTGGCAGCTCATGCAGGTGCCCGAGGTTGGCGGCGGTATCATCGTGCTCGACCCGCATACTGGACGTGTGCTCGCCCTGATTGGCGGTTTCTCCTTCGAAATGAGCCAGTTCGACCGCGTCGTGCAGGCGCGCCGGCAGCCGGGCTCCGCCTTCAAGCCCTTCGTCTACGCCGCTGCTCTCGACAACGGCTACAAGCCGACGAGCGTCATTCTCGACGCCCCCATCTCCATCGAGCAGGGGGGCGGCCGCGACGTCTGGGAGCCGAAGAACTACGGCGGCAAGTTCTATGGCCCCTCGACCCTCAGGGTCGGCATCGAGCGCTCGCGCAACCTCATGACCGTGCGCCTCGCGCAGGACATGGGCATGCCGTTGATCGCGGAATACGCCAAGCGCTTTGGCATCTATGACGACATGATGCCGGTGCTGTCGATGTCACTGGGGGCCGGCGAGACGACGCTGCTGCGGCTCGCGACTGCCTATTGCATGCTGGCCAACGGCGGCAAGCAGGTGCATGCCACGCTCATCGACCGCATCCAGGACCGACGCGGCCACACCATCTGGCGCCATGACGAGCGCCAATGCGCGGGCTGCAAGGCGCAGCGCTGGACCGGGCAGGAGGAGCCCGACCTGCCCGACGCGCGCAAGCAGATCATCGATCCCCACTCGGCCTATCAGATCACCTCCATGCTCGATGGCGTCGTGCGGCGCGGCACAGGCACGGCCTTGCAGGCCGTCCGCAAGCCGGTCGCCGGCAAGACGGGCACGACGAACGACGAGAAGGACGCTTGGTTTGTCGGCTTCACGCCCGACATGGTCGTCGGCGTGTTCGTCGGCTACGACACGCCGCGGCCCATGGGCAAGGGCTCCACGGGTGGTCAGGTGGCGGCGCCGATCGTGGCGAGCTTCCTGAAAGAGGCGCTGGCGGACAAGGCGGCCGTGCCGTTCCGTATTCCTCCGGGCATCAAGCTGGTGCGCGTCAACATCAAGACCGGCCTGCGCGTCTCGGGACGGGAAGGCGGCAGCGTGCTGGAGGCGTTCAAGCCCAACGAGGAGCCGGACGACGCCTATTCGGTGATCGGCTTCGATCAGCACGATACGGGGCGCCAGCCCGATCAGGACCGGGCGCTGCGGACGGGCCGCGGGACGTGGTAGCCGCGCCGCGGGCCTGACGTCGGCGGCCAGCTCCTCGCCGGGCCGCAGCCGGCGATTCCATCTGCGCGCGGCATGATCTATATGAATGGCAACGGCCTTGCCGGACCGCGTGGCGGCCGGGAGGAGCCATATTGCGCCCGGCGATGGCCGGCGCCCGATCCAAGCCAAGCTGGGAGGCTCACATGCGCGCTGATGTGGAAAAGCTCATGGAGACCATCGAGACGTCGCTCGGACTGTTGCGGAGGCATCTTTGACTGGGACACCATCGATGCCCGCCTTGCCGATCTCAACAGCCGGGTCGAGGACCCCGACCTGTGGAATGATCCGCAGCGCGCCCAGCAGGTGATGCGCGAGCGACAGGGGCTGGAGCGCAAGGCGCAGGACTTCCGCAAGCTCGAGCAGGAGTTAGCCGACACGGTCGGCCTCATCGAGCTCGGCGAGGAGGAAGGCGATGAGGCCGTCGTCAGCGAGGCCGTGGCGGCGTTGGAGCGGCTGTCGATCGATGCGCAGCGCCGGGAGGTCGAGGCCCTTCTGTCGGGCGAGGCGGACGGCAACGACTCGTATGTCGAAATCCACGCCGGCGCGGGCGGTACCGAAAGCCAGGACTGGGCGGAGATGCTGACGCGCATGTATGCGCGATGGGCCGAGCAGCGCGGCTACAAGGTATCGATG
>JAGRKR010000105.1 GCA_020442225.1 Hyphomicrobiaceae bacterium
GCGAGCAGCGCTTCGGCGCGCGAGATCGCCTTGGCATAGACCGCGACGGCGTCCGAGTAGCGCGAGCGCGCGCGGTGCGCATCCCCGATCGCCACCTCGGAGCGCGCCAGCGCCAGCGCGAGATCGCCGTCCTTGGGCGCCTGACGCCGCAGGTCCTCCAGCAGGGTCTGGGCGCGGGTCGCCCATTCGAGCTGTTGCTCGGGCTTGCCGAGCCGCATGTAGCTGTCGGCATAGGCGAGCTGGAGGGAGGCCTGCCGCCGGCGCAGCGTGACCGTCTGCGAGCGTCTCAGTCCTTGCTCCAGGCCATCGAGCAAGCCCTCGGCCTCGCGCACGAAATCGAGCGCCACCGGCACCGCGACACCCTTCTCCTCCGGCAGGCTGGCGCCCTTCTGGACGAGCCCCGAGGCTGCATCGAGAGCGGTCTCGAGAAGGGCCGCCTGCTTCCTGTTGAGGGAGTAGGCCTGCCACCAGCCGAAGCCGGCAGCGACGGCCATGACGGCCATGCCCGCGGCGATGCCGGCCCAGATGCGCTTGCGTCGCCGTTCGGCCAGCGCGAAGCGCTTGCGGATCTCGTCGAGCTCCACGCCGAGCAGTCCGGCGACGACCTTCTGTGTCGCCAGCTCCTCGCCGTCGCCGACCTCGCGCGCATCCGCGGCGATGGGCTCTTCGGGCTTCTCCGTGACCTTGGCGTCGCCGTCGACCTCGAAGCGGAGTGCCGGAGGGAAGCACTCCTGATCTCCCGCGCCCGGCTCGCCCGCGACGATGAAAGCCAGCACGCGCTCGGCGCGTCCCATGGCCTTGAACCGGGCGATCTCGGCGTCGACGTGCCGGCTCCCGGCGGCGTTGGGAGAGCAGACGACGATCAGGAACTCGGACTGCTCGAGGGCGGTCTTGATGCGCTCGTCGAGCGAGTGGGCGGCCGCCAGATCGGTACGGTCCCGGAAGATGGGCCGGAGCGCATTCGGAACGGCGCCCCAGCGCGTTCTGCGGCCGACGAGATCCTTGTCGATCGTGAAGCCTTCGAGGACCTTGTGCAGGCGCGCCGCGGCGGCGCGGTCCTTGTGGCTGTAGGAGAGAAAGGCGCGGTATTTCCGACCGGATTGAGCGCTCATGCTTCCCCCTCACGCACGCGACATGCGCCGCCCGCAGCAGCCCGGACACACCAGCGAGTCGGCGGAAAGACCAACTTCTCAGCGCACGATGGAACCTTATCTGAGAATGGTGGGTGGCGCTATGTCGGGCGGGCATCGGCGCCGGCCTCCCGCATGACGAAAGGCCCCGATCCCCTGGGGATCGAGGCCTCTACTGCGTCCAGCGGCGACGGCGTGCGTGTGCTGCGTCGCTGTCGCGTCAGGCGGCGGCCTTGACGGCCTCGCCGTTGATCACGATGGCGCCGTCGCGCGTCGTGATGGCCACGGCGTCACCGTCCTGCACCTTGCCGGAGAGGATCATCTCCGCCAGCGGGTCCTGCACCGACTTCTGGATCACGCGCTTCAGCGGACGCGCGCCGTAGGTCGGGTCGTAGCCGCGGTTGGCGAGCCACGTGCGCGCCTGATCGTCAAGTTCGATGGTGATCTTGCGCTCCGCGAGCAGCTTGCGCAGCCGCGCCATCTGGATATCGACGATGGCCGCCATCTGCGCCCGCTTCAGCCTGTGGAACAGGATGATGTCGTCGAGCC
>JAGRKR010000106.1 GCA_020442225.1 Hyphomicrobiaceae bacterium
TCATGATCGTCGTCGGCGGCGTCATTCCTCCGGCCGACTATGCGGAGATCTTCGCGGCCGGCGCCAAGTCCGTGTTCGGCCCCGGCACGAACATCCCGGCCGCCGCCATCGATCTCATCGGCAAGCTCAACGCGGCCCTCGGCTACACCAGGGAAGCTGCCGAATAGACGCGCGGGGCCGAACCGACCTCCCATCATACTTTTCGGCGAGACGCGGCGAGGCCGCTTGGCCGGGGATTCCCGACCTGTTATGACTCGTGATGAGCGAGGCCCGCATCAAAGGGTCCGCCCAAAAAAAAGCAAATGCGTCCGGGAGGATTATTCATCGTGAAACTCAGCAAGCTACTTGCCGCAAGTGCAGCAGGCGCCATGGCGCTGTCGATGACCGCCGGCCTGGCTGTCGCCCAACAGAAATATCGGCTCGAGATCTCGCTGGAGACCGGCCCCAACCATCTCCGCAACATCTCGGTCATGCAGTTCGCGGAGGAGCTGCAGAAGCGCTCCGGCGGACGCCTCGAGGTCAAGGTCTTCCACGGCGCCTCCAAGTACAAAGGCACGAACGTGCCGACGGCCTTGGCCCAGGGCGCCCTCGACATGGGTCTGCCGGGCACGTGGCAGCTCGGCAAGTTCATTCCGGATTTCGACTCGGCCGACCTGCCGATCTTCTATGGCGTGAAGCGCAAGGACGTCTACAAGGTCTGGGACGGCCCGGTGGGCAAGGAGATCGTCGCCAAGCTCGAGAAGAAGCTCGGCGTGAAGGTGGTCGGCCGCTGGATGGATCTCGGACCCGGCCAGAACTTCTTCACAAAGAAGAAGGTCGCGACGGCCGCAGATCTCAAGGGCCTCAAGGTCCGGACGCCCGGCGGCGCTGCCAACGGCGCCCGCTACGAGACGCTGGCGGCCATCGCCATCAAGATCGCCTGGCCCGACGTGCCGCAGGCCCTGCAGCGCGGCACCATCGACGGTCTCTTCACCACCTTCGAATCCACCCGCAGCGCCAAGCTGTGGGATTCTGGCGTGCGCTACTCCTACGAGAACGATCAGAACTTCCTCCAGTACATCCCGATGATCGGCCTCAAGACCTGGAACAAGTACCCCAAGGACATCCAGGAACTGATCGTCAAGGTCTGGGAGGAGAAGATCGACTCCATCCGCGAATTCGGCGCCAAGCGTCAGGCTTCGGCCCGCGCCGATTGCGAGAAGGCGGGAATCCAGATCATCGTCGCGAGCGATGCCGACCGCGCCGCGACGCGGGCGATCCTCATGAAGAAGCAGCCCGAGCTCGTGAAGAAGCTCAAGATCGACCCGGCCTTCGTCGCGAAGATCGAGAAGGTTCTCGGCAAGTAGCGCGGGTCCTTTCGACCCTCACACGAGCAATTGACGCCCGCCCCGGCATCAGGCCCGGGGCGGCGTACACCCCTATCCGGCGATGCCCGGCTACGGGAGGAGGATCGCGCACATGATCTGGCGGCGTCTCGAGGATCTCGTCATAGGCATTCTCGCCGTCATGGCGCTTGTGCTGATCTGCAACGAATTCATCATGCGCAAGTTCTACCCCACGCTCCTTCCGGACTGGGGCACGGAGTTCGTCATCTACTTCACGGTCTGGGCGATGCTCCTCGCCGGCGC
This sequence comes from Hyphomicrobiaceae bacterium, assembly GCA_020442225.1. The sequence goes on from JAGRKR010000106.1 coordinate 1,629, forward strand.
GCCGCTGGTGCGTGACAGCCGGCATGTGCGCGCCGACATCCTGTTGCGCCATTTCTCCCCCGGCTGGCAGCGCTTCCTCGAGATCTTCGTGACGATCTGCGGGATCATCTTCACCGCCGTGGTGTTCTGGTACGGCCTCAGCATCGTCGAGCTCGCCTTCCGCCTCGACGAAAAGAGCGAAAGCTCCATGCGCTTCCCGCTCTACATCTACTACGCCTTCGTACCGCTCGGCTTCGGCCTCATGGCCGGCGAGTACGTCATCCGCCTTTATCGCCTGATCTTCCGCTTCGATCCCGAGACGATGCTGGTCACCGACGAGCACGTCATGCGCGACAAGTAACCCTCCAACACGGTTGCAGCCCCATGACAGCGCTCATCGTCATCATCCTGTTGCTGGTATTCCTCGGCATCGGCATGCCGATCTACCTGGCTCTCGGCTTTCTCGCGCTGCTGCTCTTCATTCACGAAGGCGCGCCGCTCGCCTCGCTGCCGCAGCTCTTCGCCAACGACCTCAACTCCATCACGCTCATCGCCATTCCCTTCTTCGTCATGGCGGCCACCTTCATGCAGCGCGGCGGCATCGCGCACGCCCTGATCCAGGTGGCGCAAGCCTGGGTCGGACGCGCACGCGGAGGCCTGGCGATCGTCTGCGTGGTGGCGACCACGATCTTCGCGGCGATCTGCGGCTCGTCGGTGGCGACCGCCCTCGCCATGGGCTCGATCCTCGTTCCGGCGATGACCGAGAAAAAGTACGAGGATCATTTCGCGCTCGGCGTCGTCGGCGCGTCCGGCACGCTCGGGATCCTCATCCCGCCGAGCCTCGCCATGATCGTCTATGCCGTGATCGCCGACGAATCCGTGCCGCGCCTGTTCCTCGCGGGCGTCATCCCCGGCCTGATCCAGGCGACGCTGTTCATCCTGTGGATCAAGTTCTACTGCCGCTGGAAGAACTATCCGACCGAGGAGGCGATGCCGCGCTCGGAGTTCGTGCGGGTCAACCTCAACGCCGTCCCGGCGATGCTCATTCCCGTCATCGTGCTCGGCGGCATCTATTCGGGCTGGGTGACGATCACGGAGGTCGCCGGTCTGGCGGCGCTCGTCGCCATCATCGTCGGCCTGTATTTCTACCGTGGCGTAAGGCACGGCGACCTGCTGCCGATTTTCGCCGAGTCGATGAAGATGACGGCGACGATCGTCTTCATCATCCTCGGCGCCCTGGCCTTCGGCCACTGGATCACCAGCGCCGGCATCGCCGACGCGCTCGTTCAATGGGTCAAGGCCAACGACCTCAAGTCCTGGCAGTTCCTTTTGATCATGAACCTGCTGATGCTCGTGCTCGGCATGTTCCTGGAGGTCTTCGCCATCATCCTGATCACGATGCCGCTGGTGCTACCGCTCCTCAAGGCGCTGGACATCTCCACCGTGCACTATGCGATCATCCTGACGGTCAACATGGAAATCGCGCTGATCTCGCCGCCGATCGGACTCAACCTGTTCGTGCTGTCGGCAATTGCCAAGAAGCCGATCAGCACGGCGATTCGCGGCATCCTGCCGTTCATCATCATCATGCTGTTCCTGCTCGCGCTCATCACCTACGTGCCGGCGATCTCGCTCTTCCTGCCGAACCTCGTCTACGGCAAGTAAGGCGGCGCGGCGGGCGCAGGCTGCTCAGCCGCGGATCTCGCCGCCCGTGGCCTTGCGGACCTCGGCGACGATCTTGCGGCCGACGGCCTCGATCTCCTCGTCGGTCAGCGTGGCGTCGCGCGGCTGCAGCGTCACCTCGATGGCGAGCGACTTCTTGCCCTCGCCAAGGCTCGTCCCCTCGAACAGATCGAACACTTCGACGCCGGCGATCAGGCGCTTGTCGGCCTGGGCTGCGGCCCTCAGCACGTCACCGGCAGCGACGTCCGCATCGAGCACGAACGCAAAGTCGCGGCGCACCGGCAGCAGATCGGCGGCATCGAGCGGTGAGCGGGCCTTCGACTTGCGCTTCTCGGGCGGCAGGGCGTCCAGGAAAACTTCGAAGGCGGCAGCCGGCGCGCCGAGATCGAGCGCCTCGAGCACCGACGGATGCAGCTCGCCGAAGTGCGCGAGTACCACCTTGGGGCCGAGCCGCAAGGTGCCCGAGCGCCCCGGGTGGAACCAGCCGGGCGCGTCACGCGTGACTTGCGCCTTTGCGGGATCGAGGCCGAGCGCACTGAGCAGGCCCGCCGCGTCGGCCTTGACGTCGAAGACATCGACGCCCCCCATCGTGCCGCCCCAATGCCGCCCGGCACCGGCGAGCTTGGCGCTGCCCGTGCGGACGCCCGAGGACACGAGGAACTGATCCTCCGGCTTGTCGCCCCGATAGGCCTGCCCGATCTCGAACAGCGCCGTATCGGCGAAGCCGCGATGTCGATTGCGCGCCGCGGCGGCAACGAGACCGGCCAGAAGGCTCGGCCGCATGCTCGACAACTCCGTCGAGATCGGGTTTGCCAGCTCGAGCTCGTCGCTACCGCCGCCGAACAGCTCGGCGTGGGCGCGCGACACGAAGGACCAGGTGACGGCCTCAACCATGCCACGGCTGGCGAGCACCCGGCGCGCACGCCGCGAGCGACGCTGGCTCGGCGTCAGCACTGGCCGCGCGACACCGGCATCGCGCGACATCGCCACGGGCCTGATGCTGTCGATCCCCGCGATGCGCACGATCTCCTCGACGATGTCGACGCCGATGGTGACATCGGGGCGCCAGCTCGGCACGGCGATGGCGACCGGCGCCGCGGCGTCCGCCTTCTTGCCTGCCGGAACCGTGAACCCGAGACCCGTGAGCGTCTGGCGCATGTCGGCTTCGGCAAGCTCGAGGCCGGTCAGGCGCGCCACGCTCGCGAACGAGAACGACACCACGGTGCGGGGCTCCGGCGGGGTGCCGGCCATGCGCGCCTTGGACGGCGTGCCTCCGCACAGCTCCAGGATCATGGCCGTAGCCAGATCCAGTCCACCCATGACGAAGCCCGGATCGACGCCACGCTCGAAACGATAGCGCGCGTCCGTCTGCAGGCCGAGCTTGCGCCCGGTTCTGGCGGTGCGCACGGGATCGAAGTAGGCGGACTCGATCAGCACGTTGGTCGTGGCCTCGGTCGAGCCGGAGGCGTCACCGCCGATGATGCCGCCGAGCCCGAGCACGCCCTGGTCGTCGGCGATGACGCACATCTCTTCGTCGACGGCGTACGTCTTGCCGTCGAGCGCCAGGAAGCTCTCCCCGGTACGTCCAAGTCGCGCCCGGATGGTGCCGGTGATCCTGTCGGCGTCGTAGACGTGCAAGGGCCGGCCGCGATCGAGCGTGACGTAATTGGTGACGTCGACGAGGGCGCTGATCGGACGCTGGCCGACGGCCTTCAGCCGGCGCTGCAGCCAGTCCGGCGAGCTGGTGTTCTTCACGCCGCGGACGTGGCGGCCGGCAAATGCCGGGCAGGCGCTCGCGGCCGCATCCGCGAATTCGAGCGCGATCGGCACGGGACAGTCGTGCTCGCCCTTGCCCGCAAAGCCTGCCGCCCCTGCCGAAAGCCGCCCGAGCCCGGCGGCGGCCAGGTCGCGGGCGATGCCCCGCACGCCCAGGCAGTCGGGACGATTGGGCGTGAGCTTGATCTCGATGACGGGATCATCGAGCCCCATCACGTCGACATAGCGCTCGCCGATCCGGCCCGCGAGCGTATCGTCGAGCTCGATGATGCCCTCACCGGCGTCGGAGAGCTCCAACTCGCGCTCGGAGACCATCATGCCGTTCGAGACGATGCCGCGCACCGGCCGCTTCTCGAGCGTGATGCCGGTGCCGGGAATGTAGGCGCCGAGGGGTGCGAACACGCCGAGCAGCCCGGGTCGCGCGTTCGGCGCTCCGCAGACGACCTCGACAGCGCCCTTGCCGGTGTCGACCTGGCAGACCCTGAGGCGGTCGGCTTGAGGATGCTGCTTGGCGTCGAGGATCCGCGCGATCACGAACGGCGCCAGCTTCGCGGACGGGTTGTCCACTCCTTCGACCTCGAGTCCGATCCCGGTCAGGCGGGCGGTGATCGCATCGAGATCGGCGTCGGTATCGAGGTGATCCCTCAGCCAGGACAGCGTGAATTTCATCGTCTCGGTCCGTTTCGGTGGCAGGGTGCGGAGAGTGTCGGCGTCATCGGCCGCCATCCTCGCTGGAGATGTGCTGCTGGCGCGCCATGCGGATCTTGGTCCAGATCCAGGCGAAGGAGATGGCGATCCGGATCAGCGCCAGGGCGTAGAACATGCGAAACACGAAACAATACATCACGACCCAGAATGATTTCCGGTTCATGAGCAGCGGCGTCAACCGCAGGTCCCAGTGTTCCATGACGTCGAACAGCGCGCCACGGGTGACGAGATCGAGCGCGAAGAAGGACGTGGCGATGACCCCGTGCCGGCCATCCGCGTAGATGGCGTAGCCCTCCGCCTGCAGCCAGAGCAGGTTGCCGACGAACAGCGCGTAGAACACCAGCATCGAGATCGCCAGCAGGCGATAGTAGATGAGCGCGTGCTTCAGTGTCTCCCGCGAGAAGCCGTAGTCGATCCAGCGGTCGAGGTCCTGATGCTTCTGATCGTGGAAGAAGAAGATCACCACCGCCGTGACGGTCATGGCGAAGCTCATGACCAGCGCCATCACGACCGAGAGTGACATGTTGGTGACGAGGAGCATGGCCGGCCCTTGCGAACTCGCGTCTGCCCGACCTGTCGGCGACGCCTTGAGTGTCACTCGACACTCTGATCCAAGTTGATAGGGCGGCGCTCAGCTCTTGGTGGAAGTGCGAGGCGCCCCCCTCTCGACCGTCCACCCCCTAGGACGACAAGCCCGCCGCCAGCGACGGCACCTCGAACGGCAGGAAGCCGTAATGCTTGAGCCAACGCAGGTCCGCCGCGAAGAAATCCCTGAGGTCGGGAATTCCGTATTTGAGCATGGCGATCCGATCGATGCCCATGCCGAACGCGAACCCTTGATACTCGTCCGGGTCGAGACCGACATTGCGCAACACGTTCGGGTGGACCATGCCGCAGCCGAGCACCTCGAGCCAGCCGCCGGGCTTGCCAATGGTGTCGGCGGCGATGTCGACCTCCGCCGAAGGCTCGGTGAACGGGAAGTGCGAGGCGCGGAAGCGCATCTTCACCTCGTCCACCTCGAAGAACGCCTTGGTGAACTCCTCCAGGCACCATTTGAGGTGGCCCATGTGCGTGGCCTTGTCGATGACCAGCCCCTCGACCTGGTGGAAC
>JAGRKR010000107.1 GCA_020442225.1 Hyphomicrobiaceae bacterium
TCGATCCATTCCTTGGGAGCCTGGTGGGGTGCATGGTTGGCGCCAGGGTTGAACCACATGAAGAAGGGCTTGGAGGGGTTGGACGCGTTCTTGTTGCGGAGCATTTCGATTGCCTGATCCGCGAGGTCCTTGGACAGGTGATAACCGTCCTCGGGCATGTAAGGCTGGGTGATGAAATCGTTGTCCTTGACCAGGAACGGGTACCACTGGTTGGTCTCGCCGCCAAGGAAGCCGTAGAAGCGGTCCCACCCCTTCTGCAGCGGCCATTCGCCGCGATACCCGCCCGGCGCCACGTCAACTTCCGGCACGTTGTGGTTCTTGCCGAGCCATAAGGTGGCGTAGCCATTGGCCTGCAACACTTCGGCAATGGTCGTTACCTCTTTGGGAAAGCGAGTGCTGTAGCCCGGGAATCCCTCCGCACCTTCGGCGACATTGGCATACCCGTTCATCCAGTGGGTGCGGCCTGTCTGCAACGTCGAGCGTGTCGGCGAGCACAAGGAGGTGGTATGCCAATTGGTGTAGGTCAACCCGTCGGCGGCAAGGCCGTCCAGCGTCGGCATTTCGAGGCGGCCGCCGTAGGGCGACCAGGCCGCTTGGCCCGTGTCGTCATAGAGTATGAAGAGGATATTGGGGGCTCCTTTGGGCGCCTGCGGGGGAATGAAGGGCTTCCAGTCCGGTTTGGAATCCCGGACGTCGAGTTCGATCTTGCCCTGGAAGCCGCGCATCAACGCCGCCTCATCGGGCGTCTTGAATTCTTGTCCCGGGTTGCCGGCCGTTTGGGCGATCGCCACGCCCGTGCCGAGCAGGGTGAAAGCCGCGACCGCAGCCACCGCGCGGAACGCCCGACCAATGTCCGTTGGATCGTTCATGTGGCAGCCGTTGATGTGTACAGGTCTTCTTTGCATGGGGATCGGTCCTTCCTCTCTGGTCTGATGTCTTGCCCCTCGGGTGGAGGGAGGGTGTCTGCGCATCTCAGGAGGAGTATCGGTACACAACGCGCACTCGCGCCCCCTTTTCGCGTCTGGCCGGGCCGCTGGGAGGCCAGCACCGATGTCACGCCAGTCACTTGCGCAAGTGCTTGCGATCTATGGGACCACTGTATCAATCTAGGCCGCGTGATTGTATTGGACCGAGGACCTAGATCGAGGCCTGTGCGGCCTCACCAGCGGCGCTGGCGGCCAGCCGCAGTCGTGGCGGCACTGCTTGCGTTGGCCAGCACTGATCTTTACGCCGATACTGCGGCGCGTCGGTTTCTGGTGATCTACGAGGACAGTAGCACGCTCCCCGCAAATGTCGGGATTGCAGAGGGGATAGCGTCGCGCTTCGCCGAGGTCCCGCTTACGGAGCGTGAAATCCACAACGTGTACCTCGACACATTGCGGTTTCCCGAAATGGCACGGTCCGAAGCACTGCTTCGCGTTCTTGAGACCAAGTTTCTTGATTCGGAAATCGATGTGGTGATGGCTGTCGGGGGCGCGGCGTTATCCTTCGCGCTCGATCACAGGGCGGAATTGGCGCCCAACGCACCCATCATCTTCGGGGGGATCGACCGGGACACACTGGGCAATTGGACACGCGAACCGTCCGTCGGCGGCGTGCTCCAGTTCCTGGACGCCGGCAAGACCTTGGAGTTCGCCAAGACTTTGCAACCCGACGCCCGTCAGATCGTCGTCATGTCCGGGAGCGCAAAGTTCGATCGGGACTGGGCCGCATCGGTACGACACAAAATTGGAGCCGAGTTCCTCGAGACCCCTGTCACATATGTTTCGGACCTCTCGCTGGAGGGCTTCATAGAAACGGCGCGCAACCTCGATCCCGACACGATCGTTCTGATCCTGACGATCCTCATCGACTCGCAGGGGCGTCAGTTCATTCCGCGCGAGGCGGCTGCGGAAATCGCGAAGAGCTCCAGTGCACCGACCTACGGAATGTTCAACACGTTTGTTGAAGCCGGCGCTCTGGGTGGTCGGGTCACCACGTTTCCGGAAATCGGTCGGGCTCTGGCCGAACAGGCCCTCGCAGCGGTCGCCGAGGGGAGCGCCGGCGATCTGCCGATCGTCGAACTCCCTGCGACCAACGTCGTCAACTGGCCGGAGCTGGCCCGCTTCGGCATCGACACCTCCCTCGTTCCTGCCAACGCGAGGCGCCTCTACTACGATCCTCCCGTGTGGCAGCGATACCGGCGCGAGATTTCCATCGCGTTCCTCGTGCTGTTGCTCCAGACGGCGACCATTGCCGCCCTTCTTGTGGGAATGCACCGCAGAAAGCGGCTGACGACCGAGCTGGAGCTGGGCCGGCGAGAGCTTGCGCATGCGGCGCGCAGCGCGCAGCTGGGTCAGCTCTCTGGCGCCATTGCGCACGAACTCAACCAGCCCCTCACCGCCATTCTCTCGAATGCTCAGGCCGCAGCACGCACGCTCAGGTCCGACGAGCCCGACCTGTCCGAGCTCTCGGAGATCCTGTCGGATATCGTCGACGACGACCGGCGGGCGGCCGCCATCATCCGTCAGCTCCGGCGGCTGATGAAGGAAGGAGAAGTCGAGTTCGAGATGATCGATCTAGACGAGGTGGTCGCCTCCACGCTCGATCTGTCGCATAGCGAACTGGTCGCACGCCGGACTGAGGTCCAATTCAAACGGAGTGGAGAGCGGCTCGCGATCCACGGCAACATGACCCAGCTTCAGCAGGTCGTGCTCAACCTCCTGCTCAACGCGGCGGACGCGATGAAGGACCTGGCGCCGGCGGAGCGGCATGTGCTGGTCGAGACAAGTGCCGTTGGCGAGGCGACATGCCAGCTGGCCGTGTCCGACCGTGGGCCGGGCCTGTCGGAGCAAGAGGCCGAAGGCGTCTTCAAACCCTTCGTCACATCGAAATGCGACGGCCTTGGCCTCGGGCTGTCGATCTGCCGTTCCATCGCGAAAGCGCACGGCGGTACGCTGGCTTTCGATCACGGAGCGCCATCGGGCGCGCGTATCGTCCTCACACTTCCAAGGCCCTAGGGTTTCCCATGTCCGAGCGACCGACCATCCATATCGTCGATGACGACCCGTCCATCCGAAAGAGTCTCGCGAGACTGGTCGGGAGTGTGGGGTATCGATGCGTCGGCTATGGCAGCGCGGAGGACTTCCTTCGGGATGTCGATGCGGACGCGTCGGGCTGCGTCGTCATTGATCTCGAACTTCCCGATATGGACGGCTTCGGCCTCCACGACGCGCTGTCGTCCGGCCCTTGTGCGCTCCCGGCCATCTTTCTCACGGGTACCGGCGACATCCCGGCTAGCGTGCGCGCGATGAAGGCCGGGGCCGTCGATTTCCTCGCCAAGCCGGTGGAGGACGAGGTTCTCCTGGAAACGATCGAGGAGGCGCTGGCGCGGAACGCCGCCACGCGGGCCTCCCTTGCCGCGAGCGACGACCTGCGTTACCGCCTGGTGACGCTTACGCCGAGAGAACGGCAAGTTCTCGACCTCGTCGTGCTCGGGCGTCAGAGCAAGGAGATCGCGGCCGAGCTCGGCACGGCCGTGAAGACGATAAAGGTCCATCGCGCCAGCATGATGCAAAAGATGGGCATGCCCAACCTCGCCTACCTCGTACGCGCCATGGTGGAGTTCCGCTCGAAGGACGAAGGCCTCTGAGGCGCCGGTAGGTCTTCGGCCCAATGGTGCGCCGCTCGCCATTCGTTTATGTCCGGAACATGGAAACGGCTGCCCATCTCGTCGCGATCGTCGATGACGACGCGAGCGTTCTGCGCGCACTCGGAAGAGTGGTTCGTTCACTCGGCTACGAGACTCTGGCCTATGGAACGGGAGAAGCCCTTCTCAGCGGCCTCGACACGCAAGTCCCAAATTGCGCCATCCTCGATCAGCATTTGCCCGGCCTGACCGGTCTCGAGATCTTCGAGGCGCTCAAAGCATCGGGCGAGGCGGTCCCCGCGATCATTGTCACGGCTAATGACGAGAGTGGACTGGGCGAGCGCTGCCTAGCGGCAGGGATCGCTGCCTACATCCTGAAACCGGTCGATGAAGAGGCGCTGAAGGCTGCGTTGGAGAAAGCCTGCGGCCCGAAGAACAGTGCCCGTGATGTGACTTTCTAGCAGACCTCGAGCGGAAGAGGAGCAGCAGCGGTACGGACGGGGATCCGCTTGGCCCGGTTGTGAAAGTGCGCTCATGGCAGCGCCTGTGCCCACCTCAACCTCCATCTTCCTGGTCCGTTCGACCGCGAAGGCTAACGTCTCGCGTACGAGGTCGCCATCGGCCTGCTGCCTGACCCACTGTATCTGCGCGGCTGTCTCGCCGGTCAACGTCGGAGCCGCTTTTCGTTCTGGGTGCGGCAAGGCAGAGATGGGGTTGTCTAATCGCTTTTCTCGCGTCAAGCGCTACTCGCCTGAATGCGTGCCTGCCGGATGCATGGTTGTCTCCGCGGTCGGCATTGGCCGCCGCATGTTGGGCGTCGCGGGAAGAGCCTTCAATGTGGATGACGCACTCTGTCTCACCGACGGTGCAACCCCATCAACGGAATGGCCCGGCCCACGTCCCGGCAGGGACGCCTCCAGCGTTCGGAACCCGAACGCTATCCGCTGGATGTCAGGTTGCGGCTCCTGGTTGCGGCTCGAAGACCTCGCCGGTCTTGAGCATCGCATGCATGATCACCGCCAGTTTGCGTGCCACCGCAACAGCGGCCCGCTTGAAGCCGATCCTTTCGCGCAGCTTGAGCCCCCATGTGCGCAGGTTGCTCTCGGCCCGGACGCGGGTCAGGATGATCGCCGCAGCCTCGTAGAGCAGCCAGCGCAGATGCCGGTCGCCGCGACGAGAGATATGGCCGTCATAGTCGACCTCTCCGGATTGGTAGCGGCGCGTTGTCAGGCCGACCCAGGCCCCGACGGAGCGTGAATTTCTGAAGTTGGCCGGGTCCTCGATGGCGGCGACGAACGAAGTCGCGGTGACCGCGCCGACGCCGGGGATCGACATGAGAAGGCGGCAATCGGTGCTCTGGCGTGCGGTTGCGACGAGCCGTGTCCCGAGGCCCGCCAGCTGCGTGCGAAGGCTGCTCCAGGCCTCCAGCAACGGCAGGACGATGGCAGCGAGCTCCGCCTGACCAACGAGAAGGTCTCGGACACTCCGCTCGAATGTGCTTCCCTTGCCGGCCGGAACGAGCAGGCCGAATGTCTTCATGACGCCGCGGATCTGGTTTGAAAGCTGGGTGGTCATTCGGACCAGTTGGTTGCGTGCCCCGACGAGCGTGCGTGTCAGCATGCTGTTGAACCCTTTCACGCGCACCTCGCGAAAGAACCCGACCTCGGCAAGATGTGCCAGACCGTCGGCATCGTTCGCGTCGGTCTTGTTGCGCGCCATGTCGAGCGCTGCCTTGGCATGACGCGCGTCAATGCAGATCGCCGGCAACCCTCTGGCGCTGAGCGCGTGATAGAACCACACGGACAGCGGGCCGGTCTCGAAAACGACACGCTTTACCGCCGGCGACCGTTTGCGAATGAGTGCCGCAATTTCCGTTGGGTCGGTGAGGCACTTCCCGCGCCAAACACGCTGACCTCCCCGCCGGATCGAAACGGTGGTCTCTTTCATCGATACGTCGAGGCCGATATAATCTTCCATGGCTGTTCTCCCTTCGATGCTTGGGCCCGGCAACCAGTCGTGAGCCCGTTTTTCCATCGTATCGGGGAACAGCCGCCCTCCGAGACCTTGAAGCGCCGTCGGGGCGACTCGCTCCCGCGATTACCCCAT
>JAGRKR010000771.1 GCA_020442225.1 Hyphomicrobiaceae bacterium
CCGGGCTACGGACCGGCCGTGACATTTTTCCTGAAATCGCCCTAGCGCACGATCACGCAGGTGCAGGGCGCGGCGTGTGCGACCTTGTGCGACACGGAGCCCATGAACAGGCCCTCGAGGTCACCGAGGCCGCGGCTGCCCATCACAACCATCTCGGCGTCGTGCTTGCGCGCGCACTCGACGATCTGATGGGTCGGGTCACCGACCAGCAGCTGCGTCTCGACGTCTGCGAGACCCTTGCTGCGGGCCGCGTCCGCGGCTTCGGCGAGGATCTGCTCGGCCGCCGCACGCAGCAGCGCGCCTTCGCTCGCCCACATGTGTTCGAGCCGTTCGAACTCCGCCATCTCGGGCGGAATCTGCGGGCTGCCCTGGCGCCGTTGCACATGCACCAGCAACAGCTTCGCCTTCTTGCTGGCCGCGAGGTCACACGCAAAGCCAAGCGCCTTGCTGGCGCTTTCCGAGCCGTCTGTGGGGTGCAGGATGACAGTCATGACGTCCTCCTTCGCGCGCTTCCGCTCATTCGGTGGAGCGCGTCTTTTGCTTACGCTGGATTTGGGGTGTCGGGCGCCCCATCTCAAGAGCGGTGCCCCTTGAGGCACGTCAATATGCGCCGGCGGGCGCCCGCGCAGTCTCGGTGGCGCCTCAGTCAGCCCGGCGGGTACGCCAGCAAGAGCGGCCCGGCGCAAGAAGAAGGGTTCGTGAGATGGAAACGCCGGTTCAAGTCGATTTCCAGGGCGAGAAGCCGAACGAGCACATCCGCCAGTCGGTGATGGACCATATCGGCCAGCTCGAGAAGCGCTTCGGCCGCATCACCGCCTGCCGTGTCGCCGTCGCGGCGCCGTCGCGGCACCATCACAGCGGCGGCCAGTACGCGGTGTCGATCCACCTCACCCTGCCCGACGGCCGCGAGGTCAACGTGGCGCGGCGCGAGAAGCCCGATGCGCGCTACGCCGACGCCGGCTTCGCCGTCAACGACGCCTTCAAGCGGGCGCGCCGCCTGCTCGACGATGCGGTCCAGAAGATGCGCGGCGAGGTGAAGCTGCACGAGACGCGCGCGCCCGGCATCGCCGAGGAGGGGGCGGGCTGACGACGCCGCCAGCGGTTGCCCCGCGCGCTTGATCCACCGCAACGCGAGCGGGGGAAGCGCCATGCCATCAAACCGGTTCGAACGGCGGAATCCTTCCGGCGCGGCGGCGGAAACGGAACGGCAGGATGCAGATTGAATCGCAGGACGAGGTGATCGCCTTTCTCACCGATCCTGCGACGCACGGCCTGCAGGCCGGGACCGTCGAGACGATCGAGACGCATATCTCGGTCATCGTTCTGGCGGGCGAGCGGGCCTACAAGCTGAAGCGCGCCGTCCGCCTGCCCTATGTCGATTTCTCGACCGCCGAACTGCGGGTGGCCTTCTGCGAGCGCGAGGTGCGCCTCAACCGCCGCGCCGTGCCCGATCTCTATCTCGGCGTGCGACGGATCACGCGCGCCGCCGACGGCAGCCTCGCCTTCGACGGCGATGGCCCGTTGGTTGATGCCGTGGTGGAGATGGTGCGCTTCGGCCAGGACGCGCTGTTCGAGCGCATGGCGATCCATGGCGGGCTGACACCGGCGCTGCTCGCCGAACTCGCCGAAGGCGTCGCCCGCTTCCACGGCAAGGCGGCGGTCGACCATTCCGCCGGGGGCGCCGCCAACATCCTCGGCGTGCTTGCCATCAACGAGGCGGCCTTCGCCGGCGTCGACCTGTTTCCGGCCGACGAGAAGGCCCGCTTCAACCGGACCTTCCGCGATGCCGTCGCCTATTTCGGCTCGCTGCTCGACCAGCGCCAGCGCGCCGGCAAGGTGCGCCACTGTCACGGCGACCTGCATCTGCG
>JAGRKR010000772.1 GCA_020442225.1 Hyphomicrobiaceae bacterium
GTTGACAGCGACGAGCGAGAGGGGCCCGCCGGCAAAGGCGCCGCGGCGGCAGCGTAACAAGGAGAGAGGCGAGCATGCGCATCGTGGTTCACGGCCAGCAGGCCTTCGGCAAGGCGGTGCTCGAGCGGCTGCTCGAGCGTGGCGAGAACGTCGTGGCGGTGTGCTGTGCGCCGACCAAGGAGGGTAAGCCCGAGGACCCGCTCGCCGTGTTCGCGCGCGAGAAGGGGCTGCCCGTGCACCAGCCGACCTCGTGGAAGACGCCGGAGGCGCTGGAGCTGATGCGGTCGTTCAAGGCCGACGTCTGCATGATGGCCTACGTGCTGCTGTTCGTGCCGCAGCCCGTGCTCGACGCCCCGCGCCTCGGCACCTTCCAGTATCACCCCTCGCTGCTGCCACTCCATCGCGGGCCGTCGTCGATCAACTGGCCGATCGCCATGGGCAAGACGCGGACCGGCCTGACGATCTTCTGGCCGGACGAAGGGCTCGACGAGGGGCCCGTGCTGCTGCAGAAGACCTGCGAGATCGGCCCCGACGAGACGATCGGCGACGTCTATTTCAAGAAGCTGTTCCCGATGGGCGTCGACGCCATGCTGGAGAGCCTCGATCTCGTCAAGGCCGGGATCTTCCTCAAGCACACGCAGGATCTGGCGGCCGGCTCCTACGAGTCGTGGTTCAAGAAGGATCTCGCCGCGCTCGACTGGTCGAAGTCCGCGGCCGAGGTCTACAACGTGATCCGCGCGGCAAATCCTGCTCCCGGCGCCTGGGGCATGCTCAAGGGCGTCAAGCTGGACATTTACGACAGCGCGCGCGTCGAGGGGGGCGGCGCACCCGGCGAGATCCTGTCGATCGACGCCGAGGGCATGCGTGTGGCGGCCGCGAGCGGCGCCGTTCTGGTGAAGCGCGTGCGCGCACCCGGCGGGCAGAAGGTCGCCGCTAGCGACTACGCCGCCTCGGCCGGCATCGCCGTCGGCGACCGCTTCACTCCGACGGCCAAGGCCTGAGCCACCGGCGGCGGCGCTGCCTCACGGCTCGAGCGTGCGCGCCACGCGAATGCCGATGTAGGCGGCCCTGAGGTCGGAGCGGTTCCAGACGCGGTCGGCGGCGCGCAGGTTGCTGGGATCGCTGAGCCACGAGCCGCCGCGCGTGACACGGACGAGGCAATCGCCGGACGTGCGGGGGGCGCCGTCGGCGGGTGAGCCGCCGTACCCCGGCGTCCAGCAATCCTCGACCCATTCCCAGATGTTGCCGTGGACATTGTAGAGGCCCCACGGATTGGGCGCGAAGCTCGCGACGGGCAGTGTGCGCCGCCGGTACAACCCCTTGCCGCCGGCGGCGCCGGTGCCCGTGCCATCGAAATTGGCCTGGGCGCTGGTCACGCTGGTGCCCCACCAGAAGGGCGTGGTCGTGCCGGCGCGCGCGACGTACTCCCATTCGGCCTCCGTCAGGAGGCGATAGCTCTGGCCGGTCTTGCGCGACAGCCAGGCGACATAGGCCTTGGCGTCGTCCCACGACACGTAGACGACGGGATGACCGGCGCGCCGCCACGACGGGTCGGCATCGCTCAACTCGCAGGCCTCCTCCGCGACGCAGGCCTGCCATTCCTCGAAGGTGACCTCGAAGCGACTGACCGCGAACGGCTTGGAGATCGTCACGGGATGCTGGGGCGCCTCGTTCGCGGAGTGACCTGCCTCACCGGGCGGGGAGCCCATGAGGTAGCGGCCGGGTGGCACCACGACCATCTCCGGGCAGCCCTCGCAGTCCTTGAACCATTCCTGGCGGCCGTTGCCGGGAACGAGCCAGCGCACCTGCTCGCGTCCGGCGGAGCCGACGCGCAGGGCGACGCTGGCGCCGGGGCCGAGCTGGGTGTTGCGGCCCGGCACAAACAACAGATAGGCCGCCATGGCGACGGCGACGAGGCCGCCGAGCGCGCTGGCCATCAGAACAGTGCGGCGGCCCTGCACCGCCCGTGTCCCGCCGCCGCCTGCGAGCATCGACGGCGCGGCGACCGCGGCGCCGTCCGTCGCGTGGCTGGCCGCGATCAGAGCCTCGACGGTCTGCGGACGATCGGCCGCCTTGAGCTGCAGGCCCTTGTCGAGCGCGGCGAGGAAGGCTGGCCGGTAGGTTGTGCGCGCGCGCGTCGCCACCGACGGCAGGCTGTCCTCGAGCTGCCGGTCGGGTGCCGCCAGCGGCCGCTCGCCGGCGACGGCGAAATAGAGCGTCGCAGCCAGCGCATAGATGTCGGTCCAAGGGCCTTG
>JAGRKR010000108.1 GCA_020442225.1 Hyphomicrobiaceae bacterium
TTCGACATCTACGGCTGGGTGCCGAGCGCCAAGAGCATGGCGCCAAAAGGCGGAGAGCCGCAGACGGCGCGCGCCCTCTTCGAGGTCCTCCGGCAACACTACACGAGAGACTGACCCGGGAACCGGCGCCAGCCGAAGCCGCAAACCTGCCTCAGGAGACCTTGGATCATGGGCAAGCCCGACCCGAGAACCAACGCCTATCGCAGCGATCTCGCGTCCCAGGCACTGAAGGGCAAAGTAGACGCAGATCGCTATGTCAAAGGTGACCTGCGGCGGGTCGCAGCCGCGCTCGCCCCCGTGCGCCAGCGCCCCGATGCCTTGGCCGCCATGGACACCGAGGCCTTCCACGGCGAGACGGTGCGCGTGTTCGACGTAGCCGACGATTGGGCCTGGGTCCAGCTCGAGCGCGACGGCTACGTCGGCTACATGCCGAACGCGTCGCTCGTCGAGGACTTGGCTGCACCAACGCACCGGCTGGTCGCTCTCGGCTCCTTCGTCTACCCCGAGCCGGACATCAAGACGCCGCCGCTCATGCAATTGCCGCTCAATGCCCTCGTCCGGGTCGTCGATGAGAGCGACCGCTTCGCACGCCTGGCCACCGGCGGCCACGTGATCCGCCGCCACCTCGCCACGATCGAGCGCGTCGCGCGGGATTTCGTCGATGTCGCCGAGCAGTTCCTCGGCACGCCCTATTTGTGGGGTGGGCGGACCCGCCTCGGCATCGACTGCTCGGGCCTGGTCCAAACCTCGCTCGAGGCCGCCGGAATTGCCTGCCCGCGCGACAGCGACATGCAGAAGGCCACTCTCGGCATGGAGGTGCTGGTGCCCCAGGATCTCGAAGGTCTGCAGCGCGGCGACCTCGTGTTCTGGCAGGGGCACGTCGCCATCATGTCTGACGGCATCATGCTGCTGCACGCCAATGCCCACCACATGTCCACGGTCATCGAGCCGCTCCACGAGGCGGCCAGCCGCATCGCGAAGACCGGCGGGCCGATCACGACCGTCCGGCGGCTGCCGTCGCTCACGGGGCGCGAGGTATGAGCAGGCGCACATCGGACCCCGCACCGTTGACCTCCGAGGAAGCAGCGCGCCTGCTTCGCTGGGAACGGTGGATGGTCCGCTACTACGCCGCGGCCATGGTTCTCATTGCGATAGGCGGCTGGTTGCTGGTGAGATATGGCGGCGAGCCGTTCGTGCGGCGCCTCATCCTGCTCGGCGTGCTCGGCCTCGTCATCGCCGCGACGCTCGTGCAGTTCCGCGTGCGCTGCCCGCGCTGCGGCACACACCTCGGCCGACAAACCCGCCTGCTCCTGCCGCCGCGCTGCAAGACCTGCCGCGTCGCCTTTCCACGCCCGGCGAGATCGAGCCAGGATGTCGTCTGAAGCTTGAGTCCGTGGCATGGATGCGCAATGCGCCTCCGTCACGGGCGCGGCGCGTCCTCGCGCCGATAGGCAACGTAGTGGTGCGCCTCGCGCTCCGCCGCTTCCGGCGCGACCAGCCTCGAGATGGGCTCAACCTCGCGCCGCCGGCGCCAGGCCTCACCCCTGTCCGGACGCACGACCACCTCGACGCTTCGGAGTTGCCCGGTGGCGAGCGTGGTCTCCCGAATCGTCTTGACCTTGCCGGCCAGCACGGCCCCGATCAGCGTGGCGAGCCGCGCGGGCGGGATATCGCGCACACCCTCGTGCTCCTCCTCCGCCAGCCTCAGATCGACGGCGCCGTCGTCGAACAGCACGAGGTCGAGCGGGCAGGCGTTGGCGACGCGGGGCCTCAGCGCGATGCGGACGTAGCCGTCCCCGCGCTCGAGATCGGTCTCGGCCACGTCGGCATGGGCCGCGAGAAGCGCCTCGATCTCGCGGAGTGCGACGGCGTGTGCATCACGACTCGCTTCACTTTTTTGCATCGCGCTTGCCTTGCTGATCCGCCTCGCGTGGTCGTCGGCTCACACACGTCCATTTGCCCGGCTGACAGGCGATGCCCGGGGTGGAGCAGGACAATCCGCCCTGCTCGAGACGGGCGCACACCATGCAGCCGTCGTTGAAATCCACGCAATCGGCGTTTCGTGCCAGGAAGGCGGCGAGCGCAGAAAGAGCGCCGTCTGGCGCCTTGCCGGCCTCCTCCGCGCGTGGGGCCGCCGCGCCCGCGAGCGCCAGTGCGCCGAGGCACGTCAGAAGCAGCAGGTGGCGCGGGATGCTGATCATGGCTCCTTCCCGGCGACGCGGCGCGTCCGCTCAGTATCCCCGGCGGACCTCGACGAGGTTCTCGAGCTTGCCGGTCTTGCGGTAGCCCGCAAGCTGCTCGACCACGTAGCGCGCAACTGCAAGCTCGTCACTGACGGCGGCGTTGTGGGGCGTGATCACGACGCGGGGATGGCGCCAGAGTGGGCTCGACTCGGGCAGCGGCTCCGTCTCGAACACGTCGAGCGAGGCGCTGTAGAGCGCCCCCGACTCGAGGGCGGCGAGGATGTCCTTCTCGACTTGCAGCCCCCCACGACCGGCATTGATCAGCACCGGCCCCGGCAACCGCCCGTCACGGGCCAGCATCCCGAGCAGCCGGCGATCGATGATCCCGCGCGTCTCCGACGTCAGCGGCAGCAGCGTAACGAGGATATCGGTCTGGCGCAGAAACGGCTCGAGCCCCTCGGCGCCGGCGAACGAGGTGACGCCGGGGGCCGACTTGGCCGTCCGGCTCCAACTGGCGACGCGATAGCCGAGCGCCAGCAGGCGCTCCGCCGAGGCGGCGCCGAGCACACCAAGCCCCATGACCCCGACGCGCACGTCACCGGCCTCGGGCTCCGACAGCTCCACCCAGCGCCGGCGAGACTGGAAGCCCAGGTATTCGCTCATGCGACGGTGATGGAACAACGTATGGAGCGCCACGTACTCGGTCATGCGCTGCGTCAGGTTGCGATCGACGAAGCGGACAATGGGCCGGTCGGGCAGCTCGGGATCGAGCAACAGATGATCGACGCCGGCCCCGACCGAGAAGATCACATCGAGCTTCGGGAGCGTCTTGAGCACGCCTGGAGGCGGCTTCCAGGCGAGCACGAATTCGACCTCGTCGAGATTGCCGGCTGCCGGCCACGTCCTCACGTCGAGGTCCGGCGCCATCTCCTTGAGCGGCTCCGCAAAGCGCTCCGGATTGGTGTTCGTGATGACCAGAAGTGCCATGAGCTCCGTCTTTCGTGCCTGGTGCGTGTTTTTCCGGGACCTGTCGATGGTCGGCCGCCACGTCGGCGCCGGGATCGCTCTCGACGCCGCGCCCGCCGTCAGCCGGTGAGCTCGCCGCGATGCGAGACCGTCAGATCAAACGCCGCCGCCATCAGTGCCTTCGTGTAGTCTTCCTTCGGCCGGGCGAAGATCTCCTCCGACGGCCCCTCCTCCACGACGCGTCCGTTGCGCATGACGATGACATAGTTGGCGAGCGCCCGCACCACCTTGAGATCGTGGCTGATGAACAGATAGGACAGGCGATGGCGGCTTTGCAACGCGCGCAGCAGATCGACGATCTGCGCCTGCACGGACATGTCGAGCGCACTCGTCGGCTCGTCCAGCATGACGAACTTCGGCTCGAGCACCATCGCGCGCGCGATGGCGATGCGC
>JAGRKR010000109.1 GCA_020442225.1 Hyphomicrobiaceae bacterium
CTGGCCATCGTCGCCGGTGCGCTCTCGGTCGGCATCGGCTTCGGCCTCCAGAGCATCGTCAACAATTTCGTCTCGGGCCTCATCCTGCTCGTCGAACGCCCGATCAAGGTCGGCGACTGGATCGTCGTCGGCAACGATCAGGGCTTCGTGCGCCGCATCAGCGTGCGCGCGACGGAGATCGAGACGTTCGACCGCTCGAGCCTCATCCTGCCGAACTCCGAGTTGATCACCGGACGCGTCATCAATCTCACCCATCGCAATGCCATGGGCCGCGTCATCATCAATGTCGGAACCGCCTACTCGTCCGATCCCGCGGAGGTGGTGGCCCTCCTGCGCGAGATCGCCCAGGCTCATCCGACCGTGCTGCGCCATCCCGAGCCGCGCATCGCCTTCGTGGATTTCGGCGCCAGCTCACTGGATTTCTCCGTGCGCGTCTACATCCCCGACATCAAGCGTACGTTCGACGTGCAGACCGATCTGCGCATCGCAATTTTCAAGGCTTTTGCCGAGCGTGGGATCGAGATTCCCTTCCCCCAGCAAGACCTGCACTTGCGCGATCTCGACGGTCTCAAGCAGGCGCTCGCCAAGGTCCTCGCCGAGCGCCAGGGCGGGACCGCGCCGAAGGACGTCACAGAGCCGCCACCAAAGCCCGCCTGAGGCCTGCCGCTCAGCTCGATAGATAGTCGCGCAGCGCCGCAAGCAGCGTCGTCGCACCGATCACGGCCAGCGTCAGCAAGGCGGCAGGCCGGAAGTTGCGCCCGCCCGAGCGGGCAAAATAACGCCCGCCGACGCGGATCGAGAGGATATAGACGGGCAGCAGGACGAGGCCCATGACCAAGGCCTGGCGTGTGAACAGGCCGAATTGCCAGAGCGGTAACACCGAGGAGATCGTGATCGCCGTCATCGCGGCCAGGACGTTACCACGCTGGCGTTCCGGCGGCCCCGGCCGTGACAACGCCACGGCGACGACGGGCGGTCCACCCATGCCCGACACGCCTTGCACGAGCCCGCCCGCGATGCCCGCCAGCACCAGCGTCGGCGCCGAGGCATGCTCGAGCCGCCAGCCTTTGCCCAGCATCGCCACCATGAGCAGCACGAGCACGGCGATGACGATCTTCATCAGGGCGGGGCTCGCCGCCACCAGCATCCACGTGCCGAAGGGCGCAGCCAGCAGGATGGCCAGCGCCATTGGCGCCACGATGGCTCTCTCCGAATGGCGAATGGCGTCCGGCAGGAGCTGAATGAGAGCGGGCACACCGATGATGGTCTGCGCCACGACGGCGATGTGCGGTCCATAAGCCAGCGTCATCACGGGGACGATGACGAGCGCCGCACCGAAGCCGACGAACCCCCGCATCAACCCGCCGACGGCCACCGCCGCGCAGGCGACGAGAAGGCGGACGTCGATCGGCACTCCGAGAATGTCCTGCATCATGCCCCCTGCTCACGCTCAGCCCCGACGCCCCGAACCGCTGGCGGCCGGCCGTCAGAATGGCGCGACGCCACGCCCCTTGCCAGCGCAATCACGCCGGGGCGGCGGGATCGTGCCGGCGACCTGTCGCTGGCGATCCCGGCAAGGGCCACGCACGCCGCTCTGGCGCCGGCTGGCAAATCAGCTAGGCTGCGATCGCTCGAGATGAAACCGCGTCGTGGTTCCGTCGCGGGCGTGACTGCCCCCGCTTCTTCGATCAGATGTGCGAACCACGACGCCGAGGGATCGCACAGCCGAGCCTCTCGCTGTCGATGATGCCCCGAAGGGTGCTCCCCGACGCGACCGCCACCCGCCGCAGCCGGAGTTCTGCAAACCATGCCTTTCGAGCGACGCGTGCTCATCTGGATGTGCATGCTGATCGCCGTGAACCAGCTCGGGTTCGGCGCGGTCGTGCCATCGCTGGCCCTTTATGCGCAGTCGTTCGGCGTGACGGCCTCTGCGATCGGCATGGCCGTGGCCATCTACGGGCTCGCCCGGTTCGTCGTGGCGCTGCCGGCCGGTCAACTGTCCGATCGCATCGGCCGGCGGCCGACATTGGCGCTCGGCGGGCTGATCTCCAGCATCGGGAACCTCTGGTGCGCGTGGGCGACGGGTTACCCCGAATTCATCCTCGCGCGGTTCGTCGCGGGACTGGGCGCCGGCCTGGTCGTGACGACCGGCCAGGTCGTGCTGGCCGACATCACCACGCCGGCCACGCGCGGGCGCACCATCGCGATCTATCAGGGCACCTTCATCTTCGCCGTCGGCATCGGTCCTTTTCCGGGCGGTCTCATCGCCGAGCATTTCGGCCTGTCGGCCCCGTTCGTGGCCTATGGCGTCGCCAGCCTGCTGGCGACCGTCGTCGCCTGGTTCGCCGTGTCCGAGACGCGGGACCTCTCGCGCATGGCCGGCGGCAAGGGACAGGTGACGCTGCCGCCCTTCATGACGCAGCTGCGTCTGCTCGGCGGCCAGGTCGGTTTCCTTCTCGTCAGCCTCATCTCGCTGATGAACACGGTGGTGCGGACCGGCGGGCTGTTCGCGGTGATTCCCGTCCTCGCCTCCACCCGGCTCGGCCTTTCGGTCAGCGCCATCGGCTTCGCGCTGATGCTCGGCAGCCTCGCGGGGCTCGTGGCTGGCTATGGCGCGGGCATGCTCACGGACCTGTTCGGGCGCAAGACCGTGATCGTGCCGGCGACGCTGCTGACCGGCGTCTCGATGGTGCTCTTCTGTGTGGCCCCCTCCTACTCGTGGTTCATCGCCGCCAGTATCGTCTGGGGCATGGCGAGTTCCGCGAGCGGCACGGCGCCCGCCGCCTATGCCGCCGATTCCGCGCCGCCCGGCATGAACGCGGCCGCCATCAGCACCTATCGCATGACCGGCGACGCCGGCTACGTCATCGGTCCCCTGCTGCTCGGCCTCATCGTCGACCTGCACGGCCCCGTGGCGGCGCTCCTCACCGGCGCTGCGGCGCTCGTCGCGGTCGGTCTGGCCTTTGCCATCGCCGCGCCGGAAACGCATCGCGCCCGGGGCGGGCGCTGAGCCGGCGCCGCGCCCCGTCCAGGCCGTCGGTCGACGCACCTAGGCGCTTGGCAGCGGGGCTGCCGGTCCACTAACATCGGCCGACCCGACCCTCCGCCCCCTTCCCATCCCCGACATCCGCCCATCCCATCCCCACCCACGCAGATCAGGACCCCGACATGAAGAAGCCGGTGCTCTACAACGCCCTCGCGGAGGCCTTCGTGGCCGAAGGCGTCGACACGCAATTCATCCTGATGGGCGACGGCAACATGCACTGGACATCGGCGCTGGCCGCACTGCCGGGCGTCGAGACCATCCACGTGCGCCACGAGCATTGCACGGTCGCTGCGGCGATGGCCTACCATCTCGCGACCGGCAAGATCGCCGCGGCCTCGGTCACCTGCGGGCCGGGCCTGACGCAGCTCATGACGGCGCTGCCTGCCGCGGTCCGGGCGCACCTGCCGGTCGTGGTCTTCTCCGGCGAAAGCCCGATCAACGCCAAATTCTACAATCAGGCCATCGACCAGGCGCCGTTCATCGTCGCCACGGGCGCCCACTACATCGCCGCCCACAGCGTCGCCCGCATGCTGGACTACGTCCGCGAGGCCTTCCACGTCGCCCGCCACGAGCGCCGGCCCGTGGTCATCGGTGTGCCCTACGACCTCCAGAAGCTGCCGTACACCGCGAGTGCACCCTACGTGCCCTCGACGCAATTCATGCCCGATGGCGGACGCACGCATCCCGACCCCGAGCAGATCGCACGTCTTGTCGAGCGTGTGCGCACCGCCAAGCGCCCTGTCGTGATCGGCGGCCGCGGCGTGCTGCGCTCGGGAGCCAAGGCCGTCGTCGAGGCGCTGGCGGATCGCTGCGGCGCCGCCCTCGCCAACACGCTGCCGGGGCGCGGCATGTTCGACCACCATCCCTTCTCGCTCGGCGTCAGCGGCGGCTATGCGTCCACGCTCTGCCGCGAGGTCATGGCCAGCGCCGATCTCGTTCTGGTCGTCGGCGCCAGCCTCTCCTACTACACGGTCGACGGCGGGCATCTCTTCCCCGACGCCTTCGTGGCCCAGATCGACGAGGCGCCGCGCGGTCTCAAGGACGGGATGAGCGCGGCGAACCTCTACGTCAAGGCGGATGCGCGCGCGAGTGTGGAGGCGCTGCTGGCGGCGCTCGATCGCACGCTCGGCGCCGGCGGCAAGACCGCCGCCACACTGCGCACGAACGAGCTCGCGCACCGCATCGCCAACGAGCCGCCCGACGACGTGGCCTTCGACATCGCGCCCGGCGTCCTCGATCCGCGCGCCGTGATCCGCGCCCTCGACGACGTCATCCCCAAGGACTGGCACGTCGTCAGCGGCTCCGGGCATCAGGCCTACTTCAACTCGCAGATGCGCGGCCGGCCGCCGGAGCTGTACACCTCCATTCGTGAATTCGGAGCCATCGGCAACGGCCTCTCCTTTGCTCTCGGCGTGGCTGCGGCCCGTCGCCAGGGTCCGGACAGCAGGATCGTGCTCATCGAGGGCGACGGCAGCCTTCTCATGCACATCCAGGAGCTGGAAACCCTCAAGCGTCACGGGCTCAGGGTGCTCATCTGCGTCATGAACGACGGCGCCTACGGGGCCGAGATCCACAAGTTCCGCGGCGAGGGCGTCGACGACTCCGGCGCCATCTTCGGACGGCCTCCGTTCGAGAGCATCGCGCGCGGCTTCGGCCTGCGGGGCGCAGAAGTGCGCGATCTCGCGGCGCTGCCGGGCCTCTTTGCGGATTTCGTCCGTCAGGGTGAGACCGAGGTCTGGAACCTGCAGATCTCCGACCAGGTCACCGCCCCCAACATGCGCCGCACCGTGCAGCGCGGTCACGGGGTCGTCTGACCGCCTCGTCCAACAGGAGGGAGTGCCCGTCATGATGCCGGCTGAATTCGACGTGACAGGAAAGGTCGTGCTCGTCACTGGCGCGGGACGCGGCATCGGCAGAGGCATCGCAGAGGTGCTGGCCGAGGCCGGCGCCGACGTGGCGCTCAACGCGCTCACACCGCGCTATGTCGAGGCGGCGGCGCGGGAGATCGCGCAGTCCTCGGGACGGCGCGTCGTGCCCGTCATCGCCGACGTCACGGCATCCGGCGACGTGGCGCGCGCCGTCGAGACGGTGCTCGCCACGTTCGGCCGCATCGACGTGCTCGTGAATGCGCTCGGCGACTCCATCCGCAAGCCGCTCGTGTCGCCGCCCGACGGCGCAACGCCTGCGACGATGATCTCCGATGACGAGCTGCGGCGCATCATGGACCTCAACCTCACGGAGGCGCTGCTCTGCACCCGCGCCGTCGGTCCGCACATGCTCGCGCGCCGCTCCGGCAAGGTCATCAACATCGCCTCCTGGACCGCCCATCAAGGCGGGCGCGATCTCGTGCTCTACACGACCGCAAAGACGGCGCTCGCCGGTTTCACGCGCGCCCAGGCGCTCGACTGGGCACCGTACGGCATCCAGGTCAACGCCATCGCGCCCGGCATCTTCCCGGACGTCGTGACCTCGGGTGAGGACGGCTTCAGGAGTTCAACGGAGCGCGCCCGGAAGATCGTGCCGCTCGGCCGCGCCGGCCGCCTGCGCGAGGTCGGCATGCTCGCCCTCTATCTCGCCTCGGGTGCCTCCGACTACATGACCGGGCAGACGCTCCTGCTCGACGGCGGTCTCGGGCTGTAGGTGGGGGCGCCATGCGCTCTCGGCCGCGTCGCTCGCGGTGGGCTTCGGCTCAACCCGCCAGCCCGGCGCCTGCGCCAGCGCAAAGCCCGTTTCCTGCCGGGCGATCCTGGTCTAGCGTCAGGGCTGTGACGGGCGCGACGAGGCGGACGGACCACCATGACGCATGATGGTGCATGCGACGACGGACAGCCAGACGGGGACGCGCGAGCTCCCGTGCCCGGACCAGCGTTGCGTGCGCCCGCCGACACCCTGCCGCAGGACTGGGCGGCGTTGGCAGCGCATCTCGCGCGCAGCGGCCATCGCCTCGATCTCGCGGTGCCGCCGCGTCAGTTCGCGGGCGGTCTCGGGAACCTGAACTACCTCCTGTCGATCGACGGCAAGCCGTGGGTGCTGCGACGACCGCCACTCGGCCCCATCCCGCCGGGCGCCAACGACATGGCCCGCGAGCATCGTGTGCTCTCCGCACTGTCCCCCCATTGGAGCCTGGTGCCGACGCCCTTGCACATGTGCACCGACCCGGCCGTGCTCGGGGCTCCGTTCCTCATCATGGACTACCGGCCGGGGCTCGTGATCGGCGGCGCTCTGCCGGCAGCCCTGCACACGACAAAGGTCGGGTACGATCTCTCAGCCCGGCTCGTGGAGCTGATGGCGCACCTGCACAGCCTCGATCCCGAGCGCGTCGGCCTCGCCTCGCTCGGCAAGCCCGCCGGGTTTCTCGAACGCGCCGTCGCCGGCTGGACGAAGCGCGCCGATCTCACCCTCGACGGATCGCCGAGACCCGCCGCGATGCAGTCGGTCGTCACGTGGCTGACCTCGCGACCGGCACCGGCGGGCCACGTCACGCTGCTCCACAATGATCTCAAGCTCGACAACGTCGTGCTCGATCCCCGCACGCTGACGCCGCGCGCCGTGCTCGACTGGGACATGGGCTCGCGCGGTGATCCGCTGTTCGATGTCGCCACGCTGCTGAGCTACTGGACGGAGGCGGGCGATCCGCCGTGCATGCACCGTCTGGCGCAGATGCCGACGGCCTCGGCAGGCTTCTGGACGCGCGCCGCCGTGCTCGCGGCCTACGCCGGGGCGACCGGCCGCGACGTTGCCGATTTCGGCTACTATCGCATCCTCGCCATGTTCAAGCTCGCCGTGGTCTTCCTCCAGCTCGAGGCGCGCACGCGCCGGGGCGGCCCCGTCGACCCGCGGCTCGCGCACGTGGCGGGGCTCGGCAGCGAGCTCATGGCCTTCACCTGCGAGCTCCTGGACGACACGCGTGGCGGCGGAGGCGGACTATGAAGATCCCTTTCATGACGTGGCGATCCACCCACAGCGCATTTGCCTGGGAGGTGCCACAGACATTCAACTTCGGCCGCGACGTCGTCGATGACTGGGCGAGGCGCCGGCCTCAGTCCCTCTGCCTCGTCTGGCAGAACGACAAGGGGACGGAACGCCGCTTCACCTGGGCGGAAATGAGCGCACTGACGGACCGCTTCGCGAGCGCTCTGGCCGCGGCCGGCATCGCCAAGGGGGACCGCGTGATCGTGATGCTCCCGCGCATTCCCGAATGGCACATCGCCATGGTCGGCTGTGCCAAGATCGGCGCCATTCCCATACCCTGCATCGAGATGCTGACCGAGAAGGACGTGGCATACCGCGTCGATCACGCCGGGGCGGTCGGCGCCATCACCACCCGCGCGGCGACCGCCAAGTTCGCCGACGCCGCCCGGCTGAAGCTGCGGATCGCCGTCGAGGGCGCGCCGGGCTGGGACGACTTCGCCGGAGCGCTCGAAGCCGATGCGACGGGATTTTCCTGCGACGACACCTCGAGCGAGGACCCGGCCATCATCTACTACACCTCCGGCTCGACGGGCCTGCCGAAGGGCGTCACGCATGCTGCGCGCGGCCTTTACGCCTGGCGCGTCTCGGGCTGGTACTGGCAGGATTTCCGCGAGACGGACCGTGTCTGGTGCACGGCCGATACCGGCTGGAGCAAGGCGGGAACCTCCATCCTGTTCGCGCCCTGGACGTGCGGCTCCTGCGTCTACTTCTTCGACGGGCGCTTCGAGCCGAAGGACCGGCTGCGGCGCATCACGGAGAACGCCATTACCGTATTCTGTGCGGCCACGACCGAGTTCCGCCACCTCATCAACGAGGACCTCGAAGCCTGCGACCTCTCGTGCGTGAGGCTGACGGTCTCGGCCGGCGAAAGCGTCAATCCCGACGTCGTCACGCGCTGGCAGGCGGCGACCGGCTGCAAGCTCATCGAGGCCTATGGGCAGACGGAGACGCTGATGACCGTCGCCAACCACGAGCACATGGCCATCCGTCTCGGCTCGATGGGCCGGCCGTTGCCCGGCACCGTGGTCGCCATCCTCGACGAGCGCCATCATCCCGTGCCCCCCGGCGTCGTCGGGCAACTCGCCATCCGGCTGCCGAACCCGCAGATGATGCTGGGCTACTGGCGCGAGCCCGAGCGCACGGCCGCCACCATCATCCGCCACGAGGGCCACGACTACTTCCTGACCGGCGACCAGGCGCGCATGGACGAGGACGGCTACCTCTTCTACGAGGGCCGCACCGACGACATCATCTCGTCGGCCGGCTACCGCATCGGCCCCATGGAGGTGGAGAACGCCATCGTCGAGCACCCCGGCGTGCTCGAGGCCGCCGCGGTTGCCGCACCGGACGCCGAGCGGGGAGAGATCGTCAAGGCCTATGTCGTGCTGAAGGCCGGGGTCTCGCCCACCGATGCGCTCGCCGCGGAGATCCAGGAGCACGTCAAGCGGTCCACAGCACCCTACAAGTATCCTCGCGCTATCGCCTTCGTCGCGACACTGCCGAAGACGGCGACCGGCAAGGTGCTGCGGCGCGTTCTGAAAGCCGAAGCCTATGCGGCGGCCCGAAGCGGTCCTCGTACCACCTGACGACGCAAGCGCGGGCATCGCGGTCTCGGTCGGCCGTCGCTTGCCCCGTCCCCTCGCAAACCCAGGAGTTCCACTCATGCGCCTCGCCAACAAGATCGGCATCGTCACCGCCGCCGGCTCCGGCATGGGCCGCGCCGGCGCGCACCGGTTCGCCCGCGAAGGGGCGTGCGTCGCCGTGGTCGATATCGACGCGACCGCGGTGACCAGGGTCGTCGGCGAGATCACGACGGCCGGCGGCAAGGCGCTCGGCCTCGCAGCCGATCTCACGCGCGACGAGGACTCCCGGCGCATCGTGGCCGAAACGGCGAAAGCCTTCGGCGGCCTCGACTTCGTCTGGAACCACGTCGGCCATCCCGGACCTGCCGCGGTCGAGGGGCTGGACATGCGGGAGTTCGACCTCGCCGTGACGCTCAACCTGCGCACGATCATGGTCACGACCGAGGCTGCCTTGCCGGAGCTGCGCGCGCGTGGTGGTGGCGCGCTCCTCTACACGGCTTCCACCTCGGGCCTGATGGGCAGCCAGTTCTCTCCCGTCTACTCGACCGTCAAGCACG
This sequence comes from Hyphomicrobiaceae bacterium, assembly GCA_020442225.1. Next base: position 9,159 of record JAGRKR010000109.1, read on the forward strand.
GCGTCGTCGGCTACATGCGCGCCATGGCCAAGCGCTACGCCAAGGAACGGATCCGCTTCAACGCCGTCTGCCCCGGCCCGATCGACACGCCGATGCTGCGCGTGTTCGTGGCCCGGCCCGACCAGCAATCGACAGCCGGCATGGACAAAGAGGAGCTTGTGCGCACGCGCGGCGGCCAGACGCCCATGGGCCGCCCCGGCCAGCCGGAGGAAGTCGCCAACGCCGCGCTGTTCCTGCTGAGCGACGAGGCGTCGTTCATCACCGGCGCGGCACTGCCGGTCGATGGCGGCTACACGGCCTGAACCGTACGGCCGCGACGCCGGGCCTCGGCCGGGCGACGGCGTTGCCATGCGCTCGTCGTCTCTCCCACGTCTCTCACGCGGAAGCCGGTCGCCACGTCGCGCTGTCAATCGCGCGCGAGCCGGCGTATGACAGTTTTGTGACAGGCGGAGTCGCGTCGAGGGTGCGTGCGTCGGAGCTCGGCTCGCCCCACCCGCTGGTCGTCACATCGGGACATCGCGCATTGGGGGCGCTGCGGACATGATGAGATCGGGATCGTCCAAGACGGGGCGGCGTGGAGAGCCTGGCGTTTGCGCCTTCGGGCGGCCGGGCGCCACGTCCATGGCCGCGTTGCTGATGCTCTTGCTGCTCGGCGCGCCGGTTGTCGCCGATCCACTCGGTCAGCGGCCGGCCTATTCCGGTCGCAGCCTCAGCACGGTGGCCAACGGACAGGCCATCACCCGGCGCATCTGGGTTCCCGGCCTCGCCGAAGGCTATGTGCCGCAAGGCCTGACGGTCGTCGATGGCGCGCTCTATCTCGCGGCCTACAAGAGCCGCTCGAAAGCGCAATCGCGCGGCCCCTGCCGCATCTTCCGGCTCTCGCCCGAGACGGGTGCCGTGACCGGAACCCTGGACATGCCGTCGAGTTGCGGCCATGCCGGTGGCCTGGCGCGCGGCCCGAAAGGCGTGCTGTTCGTCGCGGACACGCGCACGCTCTACGTGGTGCGGCTCGAAGCGGCTGGCGCCGCGGGCATCGGCCGCGTCACGCAGACCATCCGGCTCACCGGGCGCCTCAAGGGCTCCTTCGCGACCGGCACGGGTGATGCGGTGTGGCTCGGCACCTACAGCAAGGACGGCCCGGCCCGCATTTACAGCTTTCCAGCCAGCGGCCTGCCGAACGAGATCGACGAGCGCGCCGCCACCCGCTCCCTGCCCCTGCCCGAGCGCTCACAGGGGGCGGCGTTCGACAAGGCCGGGCGGCTGTGGGTCTCGCAAAGCTCCAGTCGCTTCGGCAAGCTCTCCATCCTCGATGGCCGCAGCGGCAAAGTCCTCAAGACCTACGCGACGGCGAGCGGCGTCGAGGACCTGAGCTTCGATGCTGCCGGCCGGCTCTGGACCGTGAGCGAGGCGGGCGCCATCAAGTGGCTGGGATGGCACCAGTTCTATCCGGTGCTCTATCGGCTCGACGTCGCCAAACTGAAGTAGCCGCGCGCTCCATCATGTCTCGCCACCCCTCGGGCTCTCCGCGCCTCGTGCGCCGCCACGTGCCGCCGCCACGGCTGGCCTGCCGGATCACGCGCGAACTCGCGTGGAGGCGTTCCGCGTGAGCGCGACCGTTCCCCCGCCGCCGCAAACGACAGCCGCCGAGGCCGACCGCGCCTCGCGGAATGCCGCCCTGGCGTTGACGGCGACCCTGCCGGGCGACACGCTGCTCTACCTCCTGCTGCCGCTCTATGCTGCGGAGTTCGGCGTCACGCTGCCCGAGGCGGGCCTCCTGCTCGCCGCGAACCGCCTGGTCCGCATCGCCGGCTACGGCTGGGTGGCGCGCTTCTACGCCGACCGAGGGCCGCGCGCCGCCTGCCTGGCCGCAACCATCGGCGCCATTCTTTCCACGCTGATCTATGCCACCCTCTCGGGCGTCTGGGCGCTGTTGATCGGACGGCTGCTGTGGGGGCTCGCCTTCGCCGCCATGAACATCGCCAATCACGCGCTGCCGACCGCCGTCGTGCAAGGGGCTGCCCAGCGCACGGGCCGCGCCCGCGCCATCATCGCCATCGGCCCCACCGTGGGCCTGCTCGGCGGCGCCGTTCTCGCGGTCTACTATGGTCCCCGCGCGGTGTTCCTGGCGCTCGCCGTCGTCGCCTGCCTCGGCCCGCTCTTCGCTCTGCGCCTGCCTTTTCACCGCGAGCCGAGCGCGCGCGGCGGCCCGCGCTTCGAGCGACCTGGTCCGATCAGCCTGTGGTCCTTCACCATGGGCTTCACGCTCGACGGGCTCTTCATGTTCGGCCTCGGCTTGCTGGCCGCGGCCAGCTATCCCAAGGGCGCGGTCATCGCCGCTGGCGTCGCCATGTCCCTGCGCTATGTCACGGAGATCGTCTTCTCGAGCGCGGGCGGCGCCATCGCCGACCGCCACG
>JAGRKR010000110.1 GCA_020442225.1 Hyphomicrobiaceae bacterium
GCAGAGATGATCGGGCGCATGGCCCGGCGTATGCAGAGCCTCGAGCGCCCACTCCGCGCCCTCGAGCCGTGCGCCGTCACCGAGCACGACATCCGGATTGAAGTCGCGATCGACGTATTCGCCGCCCGACGGGCTCCGGATCGTGGCGCCCTCGTTGCGGGCGCGCCGCCCGAATCCGCACGAGAGGGCGCCTGTCGCCTGTTGCAGTGCGGTAAGGCCGCCGACATGGTCGTGGTGGGTGTGCGTGACGACGATATGGGTGATGGGTCTGCCGCCGGCCGCCTTCAGGATTGCCGCGCATTGCGCCGCGTCCTCGGGGCCGGGATCGATGACGGCGAGGCTGTTCCGGCCGAGAAGATAGGTATTCGTGCCCTTGAAGGTGAAGGGGCCGGGATTGTTGGCCACGATGCGCACCACGCCGGGGCACAGCTCGCGTGGCTCGCCGTAGGTGAAGGTCATCTCTCGTTTCAGGGGGAGCTCATCGGTCATGGTCGGCAACGGCCTCGGCTGGCGGGGCTTGGACCGTAGCGCGGATTGCGGCCTGGGGCTACACCAGCTACGCCATATTCGCCGTGCATTCGGACCGGCCGGTGACGGCTCGTCTGTTCACGAACTCGTGGCTTCAATTTGAAGCCGCGGCGCGGCAAGACTCGTCCCGCGACGTTATCAACCAAACGAGGTAAGACAGCATGAAGACCATCCTCACGATCGCCGCAGCTCTGGTGCTCGCCGGCTCGCTCGCCAGCGTGGCCGAGGCCCAGAAGAAGTGCAAGAAGGGCATGGTTTGGGATGCCGGCGCCAAGAAGTGCGTCTCCAAGGGCAAGGGCTCGCACTAAGCGGCCGACGTTCGAGGACTTTTTCTGGACGATCGGGTGGCGCGCTCTTTGTCGGAGCGCGCCGTCTTTGCTTCGGGATGACGATTGCACGACCGGATTTCATGGGGTGCGCGCACCCTGCGCCTCGCGGAGCCGAGGGCGGATATTGGTCGCAGGGAGTGAAATTTCCAAGATTGCCGTTGACGCGAAACCCTCACGGGCGTTGATTACACCGATCATGCAAATGTGGGCGGAGCGACATGAGACGGCAACTCCATTTCAACCTGTTCATCCAGAGCCGCGGCCATCACGAGGCCTCCTGGCGTCATCCGAACTCCTCGCCCTTCGGATTGACCGACATCGCCTATTTCCAGGATCTCGCCAGGCGGGCCGAGGCCGGCTTGCTCGACTCCATTTTCCTGGCGGATATCCTGTCGCTCTGGAGTGACTACGCGCACGCGCCACATGCTTGGCTCGAGCCGATCACGACGCTCGGGGCGCTCGCCGTGTCGACCAAGCGCATCGGCCTGATCGCCACCGCCTCCACGACCTACACCGAGCCCTACAACCTCGCGCGCTACTACGCGTCGCTCGATCATATGAGCGGTGGGCGCGTCGGCTGGAACATCGTCACGACCTGGGCGGTGGAGGCTGCGCGCAACTTCGGCGACACGAGCCAGGTGAGCCACGCCGAGCGCTACGAGCGGGCGGAGGAGTATCTCGAGGTCGTCAAGGGGCTGTGGGACGGTTGGGCCGACGATGCCATCCTCGACGACCGTGCGAGCGGCCGCTACGCGCAGCCTGACCGTATCCGTCCCGTCAATCACGAGGGTAAGTACTACTCCGTCGCGGGTCCGCTCAACGTGCCGCGCGGG
>JAGRKR010000111.1:0-1584 GCA_020442225.1 Hyphomicrobiaceae bacterium
GGCAAGTTCGGCTCGATGTTTCTGGCGCAGGTGCTGAAATTGCCGGGCATTCACATCGTCGGCGTGGTCGATCTGTCGCCCGACGCGGCACGCTCCAACATGAGCTACGTCGGCTGGACACCGGAGCGCTTCGCGGCGACGTCTCTCGACGATGCGGTCAGGACCGGCCGGACGCATGTCGGCGACGATTGGCGCAACCTCATCGCTCACCCGGTCGTCGAGATCGTCGTGGAGTGCACGGGCAATCCGCCAGCGGCTGTCATGCATTGCCTGGAGGCGTTCCGCGCGGGAAAGCACGTGGTCAATGTGACGGTGGAGGCGGATGCCTTCTGCGGCCCGGGGCTGGCGCGCAAGGCAGCCGAGGCCGGCGTGGTCTACAGCATGGCTTATGGCGACCAGCCGGCACTGACCTGCGATCTCGTGGACTGGGCCCGCACGTGCGGCTTCACGGTCGTTGCCGCCGGACGCGGGCACAAGTGGCTGCCGCATTACCGCACGTCGACCCCCGAGACGGTCTGGGACCATTGGGGGCTGACGCGCGAGCAGGCCGAGCGCGGTCGCCTCAATCCCAAGATGTTCAATGCCTTCCTCGACGGTTCGAAGCCGGCCATCGAATCGGCAGCCATCGCCAACGCCACCGGTCTCGACGTGCCGACGGAGGGACTGAGCTTTCCGCCCGGCTCGGCCGAGGACATTCCGACGTTGATGCGCCCGCGCGCCGAGGGCGGCTGCCTGGAGCGCGAGGGGATGGTGGAGGTCGTGTCGTGCCTGACGGCGGACGGAGAGCCCATCCCCTACGACATCCGCAAGGGTGTGTGGGTCTGCTTCCGCGGTGACAGCGACTACATCAGGAACTGTTTCGAGGAGTACAAGGTCATAACCGATCCGAGCGGGCGCTACATGTCGCTCTACAAGAAGTGGCACCTGATCGGTCTCGAGCTGCCGGTGTCCGTTGCCTCGGTCGGGCTCAGGGGCGAGCCCACGGGCGCGGCGAGAGACTTCCGTGGCGATGTCGTGGCGATCGCCAAGCGCGATCTTGCAGCCGGCGAAGTGCTCGACGGCGAAGGCGGCTACACGGTCTCGGGCGGCCTGCGGCCGGCAAGCGTGTCCGTCGCCGGACGCCTGCTGCCGCTGGGGCTCGCCCACAACGTCAAGCTGCTCCGGCCCGTGGCCGATGGACAGCCGGTCAGCTATGCCGACGTGGAGCTCGATACGACCAGCCCCGCCTACGTGTTGCGCCGCGAGATGGAGCAGGCGTTTCCGGCAAACGGATAGCCCCGATATGATCGCGCGCCAGCACGGGGTTCAGCTCACGATGACGGGCAGCGTCTCGTAGCCGTGCACGAAATTGGAGTGCGTGCGCTTCGGCTCGCCGGTCACCGTGACCGTGAGGCCGCGGCGGGTGATCTCCTCCCAGAGGATGCGCAATTGCAGCTCGGCCAGGCGATTGCCGAGGCAGCGGTGAATACCGAAGCCGAACGAGAGGTGCTGGCGGGCGTTGTCACGGTCGATGACGAGGGCATCGGCGTTCGCAATGACGGTCTCGTCGCGGTTGCCGGAGATGTACCACATCACGACGCGGTC
>JAGRKR010000111.1:1728-9179 GCA_020442225.1 Hyphomicrobiaceae bacterium
GGCGGGGAATTTGTTGAGCGCATAGACGCCGGCGCTCATGGAGTTGCGGGTCGTGTCGTTGCCGCCGACGATGAGCAGGATGACGTTGCCGAGATATTCCATCGGCGGCATGTCGCGCATCTCGGGCGAGTGCGCCATCATGGAGATGAAGTTGTTGCGCGGCGGCTCCTTGATGCGCTCGTCCCACAGCGCCTTGAAATAGGCGTAGCACTCGAGCATCTCGGCTTCGCGGCTCGCCTCGTCGGCGACGATGCCGGATTCGGGAATGGCCATGGAGACGTTCGACCAGCGGGTCAGTTTGCGCCGTTCCTCCCAGGGAAACTCGAAGAGCATGGCCAGGGTCTGCGTCGTGATTTCGATCGAGACGCGGTCGACCCAGTCGAGCTCCTTGCCTCGCGGCAGGTCGTCGAGGATGTCACCGACGCGCTTGCGGATGATCGGCTCCATTCCGGCGAGGCTGCCTGGAGAGACGACGGGCATGACGGACTTGCGCTGGACGGTGTGCTTGGGCGGGTCCATGGCCATGAAGCGGTCGCGTCGAAAGGATTCACGGCCGTCGATGAGCGTCGGGCCGCCGAGCTTTGCCTCGGACGAAAAGATGCGGTGATGCGTGTCGACATGCATGATGTCGTGGTAGCGGGTGACCGACCAGTAGCTGCCGAAGCGGCTTTCGGGGCAGAAGTGGACCGGTTCCTCCCTGCGCAGGCGCTCGAAGTAGGGCCAGCACGCGTCGTGCTCGAAGAGGCCGGGGTCGGCGACATCGAAAGCGGAGAGCGGTGTCGCATAGGCCTTGGCCCGCAAGGCCTCCCTGTCGACGCTTCCCACGGCACATCTCCTTTTGTCTCGTCGTGCGGTGCGCGGCCGCACCGTCCGCCCGCTCGACCTCTCCGGGCCGAGCTGCTGGCGCCGCGCCGCCTCTAGGAATACCATTTGCGGCGCGCCGGTCGAAGAGGCAGCTCGCTCCTGTCCTCTGGTACGGCAGTCCATCCGCCGTCGAGGCGCGAAGAGGTCCGAGGTCGAGCATGTTTGACAATCAGGGGCTGCCGGTCACGGCGGAGAGCGCGCCGGCGCTCGCGGCCTTCCGGGACGCGATGACGGATTGGCTGGACTACCGGCTGACGGCGATGCCCAAGCTCAAGGACGCCCTCGAGCGCGACCCCGGCTTCTGTCTGGCGCATTGCCTGCGCGGCTATATGCTCATGATGTACAACTCGCGCAAGTTCCACGGTGCGGCTCGCTCGGCGCTGGAGAGTGCGCGGGCGGCGCAGGAGGGTGTCAGCGCGCGCGAGCGCATGCACCTCGCGGCCCTGGCGCATTGGCTCGAGGGCGATCCCCAGCATGCCTGCTCGCAATGGGAGGCCATCCTCGTCGCCCATCCCCTGGACATCCTGGCGCTGCGCCTGCACCACTTCGTCAGCTTCTGGATGGGGCGCTCGCACCAGCTCATCGCCGTGCCCGCCTCCGTCCATCCCGCCTGGGGCAGGGAGGTGGAGAACTACGGCAACGTTCTCGGCATGATGGCGTTCGGACTCGAGGAGATCGGCCAGTACCGCGAGGCCGAGCGCTTCGGCCGCGAGGCCGTCGCCTGCAACCCCGGCGATCTCTGGGCCATCCACTCGGTGGCGCACGTGCTCGAATCGCAGCGGCGGCACAAGGATGGTCTCGCCTGGCTCGATTTCCCGCTCGACCAGTGGGACGACCGCAATCCTTTTCGTGGCCATCTGTGGTGGCATCGCGGGCTCTACCTCATGGAGGCGAAGCAGCTCGACGACGCGTTGGCGCTCTACGATCGGGCGATCTACGACACCAGGTCGGACTTCTACCTCGACATCCAGAACGCTGCGGCGTACCTGGCGCGGCTCGAGTTCCTCGGGCTCGCCGTCGGGGATCGCTGGCAGGCGCTCGCGGACCATGCCGCCGCGGCCAAGGGCGATCACGTGCTCGTTTTCACCGATATGCACAACGTCATCTCGCTGGCGCGGGCCGGCCGCTTCGCCGAGGCGCACGATTTCATCGCGTCGATGCAGGCGGCCGCCAAGGGAGAGACGCACGTCGCGCACGTCTTGCGCCGCGTCGGGATTGCGATCACGCAGGCGCTGCTCGCCTTCGAGGAGGGGGACTACGCCACGGCTGCCGATGCGATGCTGCTGTCGAGGCCGAGCCTGATCGAGGTCGGAGCCAGTCATGCGCAACGCGATCTCGTCTCCCTCTACGCCATCGAAGCGGCCCGCAGGTCGGGCAAGCGGGCGCTGCTCGACCACCTGACGCAGGAGCGGGAGTTCATGTCACGCATCGGCAGAGCCGACATCGCCTGAGGCGTGCACGGCGACGCGCCTTGCTTCGATGGTGCGGGGCGCACGGCGTCGAGCGCCGCCGTTCAGGACTTCACGCGCGTGCTCGCCGGGTCGTACATCGGGCGCAGTGACACGATCGCCGGCACCCGCCTGCCGGCCACCGCGATCTCGTAGTGCCCCGACAGCACGAAGTCGCTGTCGACGCCCTCCGCGTTGTTGACGTAGCCGAGACCGACGGCGCCGCCGAGCGTGTGACCGTACATGCCCGAGGTGAGGTAGCCGACCAGGCGGTCGTCGCGATAGATCGGCTCGGCATGATAGAGGAGCGGCTCGGGGTCCTTCAGCAGGAATTGCGCGAGGCGCTTGGTGACGCCGCGCTCCTTCTGGCGCAGCACGGCGTCACGCCCCAGGAAGTCCGGCTTTTCCGTCTTCACGGCAAAGCCGAGGCCCGCCTCGATCGGGGTCTCCTCGTCGGAGATGTCGTGGCCCCAATGCCGGTAGGCCTTCTCGATGCGCAGCGAGTTCATGGCGTGCAGGCCGACCGGCCGCAGGCCGTGCGCCGCGCCGGCGGCCATGATCACTTCGAGGGTGTGTGCCGCGAACTCCGTGGGAACATAGAGCTCCCAGCCGAGCTCGCCGACGTAGGTGATGCGTGAGGCACGCACGAGCCCGTAGCCGAGCTCGATCTCGCGCGAGTGTGCGAAAGGGAAGGCGGCGTTCGAGAGATCGTCCGGCGTCAGACCCTGCAGCAGCGCGCGGCTTTCGGGTCCCATGACGCCGAGCACGGCATAGGCCGAGGTCACGTCGGTCGCGATGCAGTGCGCATCGGCCGGGGTGTTCCGGCGCAGCCAGTCGAGGTCGCGAACCTGGCTGGCGGCAGCGGTGACCACCAGAAAGTCGTCTTGGCCAAGTCGCGTGACCGTGACGTCGGCCTCGATGCCGCCCGCCGGGTTCAGCCACTGGGTATAGACGATGCGGCCGGGTGCCACAGCCACGTCGTTGGCAGAGATCCGGTTCAAGACGCGCTCCGCATCGCGCCCCTGCACGCGCAGCTTGGAGTAGGACGACTGGTCGATGATGCCGACGCCGGTGCGCACGGCTGCATGCTCGGCCGCGGAGTGCTCGAACCAGTTCTGGCGCTTGTAGGAATACTCGTAATGCGGCGTGCTGCCGGCGTTCGCGAACCAGTTGGCGCGCTCCCAGCCGGCGAGCTCGCCGAAGCAGGCGCCGTGAGCCTTCCAGGTCTCGTGAAAGGGCGTGCGACGCACCCCGCGAGCCGTGCGGTACTGATAGAAGGGCCAGTGCATCGCATAGAGCAGGCCCAGCGTTTCCGATACGCGGTCGTGCAGGAACTTGCGGTTGCGCATGAAGGGCGGATTGCGGCGGACGTCGAGGCTGGTGTAGTCGGCGTCCGGAGCACCGTTCATGATCCACGGGGCCATGATCTTGCCGACGCCGGCGGCGGAGACGATGCCCATGGAGTTGAGGCCGGCTGCGACGAACAGGCCGTCGAGTTCCGGTACCCGGCCGAGATGCTGGCGATCGTCGGGCGTGAAGCTCTCCGGTCCCGAGAAGAAGGTCTGGATTCCAGCCTCCGCCAGGGCCGGCATGCGCCGGGTCGCCATCTCCAGGATCGGCGCGAAGTGATCGAAGTCGTCGGGGAGCTGATCGAAGCAGAAGTCCTCGCGGATTCCCTCCATGCCCCACGGCTTGGCGTCCGTCTCGAAAGCGCCGAGCAGGATCTTGCCGGCGTCCTCCTTGTAGTAGGCGCTGCCGTCGAAGTCGCGCACGACGGGCAGCTTCGGTGTGACGCCGGCGAACGGCTCGGTGACGATGTAGAAGTGCTCGCAGGCGTGGAGCGGCACGCTGACGCCGACCGTGTGCGCGAGATCGCGGGTCCACATGCCCGCGGCCAGCACGACCTTGCGGGCCTTGATCGTTCCCTTGTCCGTGACGACGCCCGTCACGTGCTCCCGGTCGGTGAGGATACGCGTGACCTTGGTCTGCTCCAGGATCAGCGCGCCGCGCATGCGCGCGCCCTTGGCCAGGGCCTGGGTGATGCCGACGGGGTTCGCCTGTCCGTCCGTCGGAATGTAGAGCCCGCCCACGAGGTCGCCGACCTCGATCAGTGGGTGATGCTCCCTGATGCCCTGCGGCCCCACGACCTCGACGCCGAGCCCGAACACTTTGGCCATGTCGGCGCGCCGAAGCAGCTCTTCCATGCGCTCGTGTGTGGCAGCCAGCGACAGCGAGCCGTTGACCTTGAAGCCCGTGGCCTGACCGGTCTCCTCCTCGAGGGTCTGGTAGAGCTCGGCGGCGTATTTCGCGAGCCGGGCAATGTTGAGGTTGTCGCGGAGCTGGCCGATGAGGCCGGCCGCATGCCAGGTCGTGCCGCAGGTGAGTTGCTTGCGCTCGAGCAGCACCACGTCGCTGACGCCGAGCTTCGTCAGGTGGTAGGCGATGCCGCAACCGATGACGCCGCCGCCGACGATGACGACCTGGGCCTCGCTCGGCAGGGATGGGGAGGGTGTGCTCATGCTGGTCTGCGCTCTGCTCTCTGGGATGAGGCGGTGACTGTCGCGGGATGCTCGTCGGACGCTCTACCCGTCAGATGACGCGCTCGACGGCGATGCAGCGGCAGTCCATCTCGTATTCGAGCTCGACGATCGGCGGACGGGCATAGTGCCACGTGAGCCCGCACCGGGCGGCCCCGCGCATCACGATCTCCCGCTCGAGGAAGGGGTGGATGTCGTGGGCCGTATAGACCTGCGCTGCCGTGGCCTCCGCCCAGCCAAACCCCAATGCGCCCATGCGCCGTTCCATCTCGGCGACGACGAAGCGGGCCTTCTCGGTGAGCGCGCCCGTCGAGACGTCGCCGCGGCGCACGATGTGGTCCCGATAGTTGGCGCGGCCCTCGGGCGCTTCGCCGCTGCCGGCGATGTGGAAGGACGGCGCGGCGATGTCGTCCGGCACGGTGATCGTGAAAGCGTGGAAGGCGGGTTCAGCGGGCTTTTCCAGGATGGGGCAGACGTTCGAGCGTGCGACCGGGTTGGTGCGGCTGGCCTCGTCGTAGATGCGCCACTTCGCCAGCGTGCCGACGTAGATCTCGTTGAAGGCGCGAAAGCCGGCTTCGGTGAAGGGCTCCGGCGAGCGCAGTTCACACGCAGCGAATGCCGTCAGCGGGCGTCCCAGCGAGGCGAGCGTCGCCGCGATGCACTCGAAGCCCGCCGCGAGCGGCACGGGGCGGTGGAACATGAAGCGCTCCAGCCGAAAGCCGGGCAAGGCCGCCACGCCGGCGGAGTACTGGAAGACACCGGGAACGTAGTAATAGTTGCCGGCGTCGAAACGGATGATCGTCATGGCTTTTCGGCTCCAAGTCGCAAGTGGGGTGTGGGCACTGCCGCGTTACTCCATTGACGCGTGCGAACCGACACCAATGGGTTTCGCCGGCGCCTGTCCAGGTGAGGGGGCGATCGACGGATCGAGCTTGCTCGCGTCGGCGGGAGTGCGCAAGTCCGCAACGCCGTCTCGCCACTCGGCATCGTCCCATCGATCCGCGAATGTCGTTTTCGGGGCCATGATGTCAATGCGTCGGGCAAAATTGCGCTGCCAACAGAAGACTGTCGCAGAAAAGTCGAATGCGCAATTTCCGTCGTGCGGGCGGGCCAGGGGTTCGGGGTTGGGCGGCGCGACGGAACGTCGCTCGCAGCATGGTGGGGACGCCTTGACAGGTTTCGCTGCCTTGGGCAGTTAGCGCGCGGCGCATGACCGACGGCCGAGGCCGTTGGCGGTCCGATGATCGGCCTTCGGGCAGGCCACCGGGCCAACTGCCGAGCTTCAGCGAAATGCTGCGTCTGGCTTTCGCGGCGTCCGAATGAAAACGCCCGGGGCAGGCTTGCAATCGCGAGTTTCCAGAATCGCAATCTGCACGCAGGGCGGGGGATGCCGAGTTGAGGGTGCGGCGCGTGCAGTTCGCCTTTCCGAAACTCGAATTTCCAGTGCGGGCGGGCGAAGCGACAGAACTTCGTTCCTCGGGCCGTCACGACCCTGCCCGGCCAGTTTGTCGAAATGTGTCGTCGGCCGTGTGCCAGCAGGCTAGCATCGCCATAGCAATCGAATGGAGCCAGACAATGCGGATACCGATCTCGCCACTCGCGCTTGCCGTCGTCGGGCTTGCAACGATGCTGCCCGCCGTCCCGGCCGATGCCGCCACGCCGGAGCGCATGATGGCCGAATGCCGCGCGCGTGCCGGCAAAGCGCTGAAGACGCGCTTGCCCAATATCGAGACGAAGTACGAGGGGCAGCGGACCGACGGCACGCATGCGGTCAACGGCACCGCGCGCTTCAGCGGCCGCACGGAAACGTTCCAGTGCAGCTTCAACAGGGCAGGCAGCCGAATGGTGAACTTCGTCATCAACAGGACTCCGGCAGCCGCCCCGGCGAAGCCTGTGGGCCGCGGCGTGCGGCGCGCCTGTCTCATCGCCGTCGGCAAGCAGACGAACCGGCGCGGCCTCTCCGTCATCAGCGTCCGGCGCGGAGAGACCAGCACGATCGTTCTCATCCGTGTGCCGGGTGCCAAGGCTCCCTGGCGCTGCGATCACGGCACGACCGGTGTGCTCAGGGTCTTTTACACGCAAGCGGGCTGACGACGTCGCGGCCCCGCGACACTGCGGAGTGTCGGGCGGTCATCGCAGCCGGGCAGGCAACGACATCGGGAACAATGGAGAGAGCCATGACGACGCATGACTTGACGGCCGCTCGGATGGTGAGCCGCCGCGCCGTCTTCACGCTGGCGGCGGGCGGGGCGCTGTCGCTGTTTGCCGCAAATGCGCTCGGAGCGCGCTTCGTCCCCACGCGCAAGCTGCGTCCGGGCGAGTTCACCTGGGCACCGGAGCGGGCGCCCTCGGGCTCCGTCACCATCATCGTCTCGCTGCCCGAGCAACTCATGCACGTGTATCGCAATGGCATCGAGATCGGCATCTCCAGTTGCTCGACGGGCCGTCCGGGCCATCGTACGCCGACCGGCGTCTTCACCATTCTCGAGAAGGAGCGCAAGCACGTCTCCTCGATCTACAAGGGCGCACAGATGCCCAACATGGAGCGGCTGACGTGGGGCGGCATCGCGCTGCATGCCGGCAACCTGCCGGGCTACCCGGC
>JAGRKR010000112.1 GCA_020442225.1 Hyphomicrobiaceae bacterium
CTCGGCGATGATCAGCGCCAGACGTGCGATCTCGGCGGGAAAGTCGCGGAGTTCGATGCCGCGAAAATTTGTAAGCGGAATCTCGGTGCGCCGATCGCCTTCACCGCGCCGCTCGTTGATGATGGCTTCGATCGCCCGCATTTCCTTNNTCCTTGTAGGCGATGACCAGGAAATTCCCCGAGCCACAGGCCGGATCGAAGACACGGATGCGGGCCATGCGGCTGCGCAGGTTGAGGAGCTTGCGGGCGTTATCGCCGGCCTCTTCCAGCTTCTCGCGCAGATCGTCGAGAAAGAGCGGGTTCAGCACTTTGAGGATGTTGGGCACTGACGTGTAGTGCATGCCGAGGGCACCGCGCTCCTCGTCATCGGCAACCGCCTGGATCATCGACCCGAAAATGTCGGGGTTGATCTTTCTCCAGTCGAGCCGGCCGATATGGATCAGGTAGGAGCGGGCGATGCGGGTGAAGACCGGCACCTCGGCGCTGCCGGAAAACAGCCCGCCGTTGACATAGGGAAAGCGATCGGCCCAGCGGGGGAGTTTCGCTGCCGCCCGATCGGACCCCTTGATGTTCATGGCGCGAAAGAGCGCGCTGATCACCTCGTGGGTGTTCGAGGAATCCGCCGCGCTCATCTGCTCGATCGTGTCGGTGAAGAGGTCCGGCGCTTCGAAGATGTCGGTATCCTCGGCGAAGAAGCAGAAGATCAGCCGCGCCATGAAATGGTTCATGTCGGGGCGTCGCGCTGCCGTGCCCCAATCGGGATTGTCGTTGAGCAGCTGGATGTAGAGGCGATTGAGCCGGCCGGTCGCCTTGATGTCGAATGTGCTATCGCGAACCTGCTTGACGGTGGTGATGCCTGCAAGCGGGAGAAACAGCCCGAAATGATCAGAGAGATCGGCGTAGGCACACGCAACAGTGTCTCCCCCGATAAGATCCTCAGCCTCGAGCGTGTCACCGTCGGTCGCCAAGATGAATTTTGCCTTGGCGCGGGTTGTGGCGGGGCTCGCCTTCAGGGCGGCAAGAGTCGAAGTCACCTCGCCGAGCGGAGCAACCTTGATGTGGATGTTGTTGGTTTGCAGGACGCCGCCCAGGTCGGACTTGTTGGACACACCGCTGCGCAGCTTCTTGATCGTGGTGGCCTTGTTCCCGAAGGCCTCCAGAAAGGTATAGGGGAATTCGGCACCATCAAAGGGCTGCTGCGCGAGCTGAGATATTTGTTCTTCGATCTCGACGGGGTTCATTTGCCCTGCCCCGTTTGATCGACATGGCCGCGCTGATTGCCGGGCTTTGGCACCGCCATGAAGCGCGCGACGGCAATTTCCCCTTCCCGCGCCTTGGCCTGGGCAATGTCGTAGTCGCACTGCATGTGCATGAGCTGATCCATCGGAACAGCGAAGGCCTTCTCTATACGCAGTGCCATTTCGGCGGATAGTGACGCGCGGCCATTCAGAAAGGCCGAGAATGCGGCGCGCGTGATGCCAACGGCCTCGGCGGCCTCTGTCACGGACAGAGCCAGGTGATCGAGCACCTGCGCCCGGATGAAAGGCCCCGGGTGGCCCGGCCGCACCCGCGCGGTCTCGCCGAACTTTGCCATATTGCCCCTCCTCGGCGTGAATCACGCCACGTGCAGAGTATCGAATCCCCATTCGGTTGTATAGCGTATCGTTACGCTTGACATAACATTTGCCTTTTATTCTGTTAACGGTTTCGTTGGTAGGGTATCGCTGCAGGACTGCTCCAACCTGAGACTTCCATGGCACGCAGTTGCTTGTAACCATTTGCGCGCGGTCGGTTAGGTCAGCTCCGACCACGCAGACCGTCGCTCCCTTTGGCGCTTGTCGATAAACTGATCATTCGTCCTAAGTGGCCCGTGTATCGTCGGGGGACTTCTTCATCAGGCCTTCGCAACTGAGGACAAGTTGGCGCGCGTACTGCTCCGAAGCCTCCTCAACGCTTCTCCGAGTGACGAAGAAGAGAAAATACAGCGCATGGATGGCGGCGATGGTCAGCACCGCGAAGATCTCCGTGCGTGTCGTCTCGCTGATCCAGATTCCGTACGGGGACAAGAGACAGAGACAAACGGCGACCACCAGAGCATTGAGGGCGAGGCCGGGCCAACGAAGGCCGTAGAGGTTCCGCCGGAACCCGTAGGTCATGTTCTCCTCGAACAGAATCCGGAACTTCGCCTTGTCACGGGTATGTTCGCGCAGCCAGACACCGCAGCGGTCATAGAACGCGTCCGCCGCCGCCGGATCGCGCGCCTCCTCGTCGGCCGATGGCGGCGTTTCGCCGAGTTGCTTGGCAAGATAGCCCCTGTACCGGTCCTTCGTCCGCGCCTCCAGGGCCGGATCTGCGTGCCTGAGCAAGGTCATGATCGGCCTGCCGCCCGTCGATACGAACATCTTGCGTTCAAAGCGCCTGCCCATGCGCCGCGCGACATCCGATGCCGCGACAAACAGGACCACGACCGCCGCAGTGGCGATCACCTGCGGCAGACTGATCTCCGACCACGAAATCGAGATGGCGGCGAAGGCGATTGCCGGTGCGATGCCGATGACCGCCGGCAACAGCCGGGCACGCAGGTTGTATATATCGAGAACCACCATGATGTTCTACCCTCTGCCCGTGCCGCCGGTGGCGCCCTGCCGCGCATGCATGAGACCAAAAAGCCTTGCCGGTGTGACGATCAGCAAGGCCGACGGCGGCGGGCGTTCCGCAGCGAGTTCGGCCGCCGTCTTGCGATCAAGCGCGGACGGTCCCTCGTCGGCCAGGTGCGAGTGCCAGGTCCCGACGTCGAACAGGGTCGATCCGCTTTCGGCATGGCGGGCCTTGATCGCCGCGACGAGCCCCTCGGTGCCCAGGACGAACCGGCCGGCCGAGCGCTGGCTGTCCGACGGCGCCGGCAGGAGATCAACCACTGTGACGGTGCGCAGACGGGCGCTGCACGTGCCGATCATCAGGCCGCCCGTCTCGGCCGCAGACCAGCGGGCGACCTCCGCATAAATCTCGTCGAGCACGCGGCGGGCGATGCGCAGGGTCCAGCCGTCGGCGCCTTCGACTGCGACGACGGCAAAGGGCGGGACCGACTGCCGTGACCAGCTCGTGTCGGACGAATCCCCGGCGGTCGTCGCCACGATGATGCGACCGTCGGCGGCGGGCGCCTGAAGCTCCTGCACGAGCTGCTCGGCGAGGCCGGCCGTCATGGCGGACAGGCGCATATCCGTCATCGGCATGGTCAGCGACGAGCAGCCCTGGCCGATCTGGACCTCGGCGAGCCCGTGGCCGGGATCGAAGAGCAGCGTGCGCAGGCGCGGCGACCTGGCGGTCGCATAGAGCTCGGCGGTCAGATCGGAGAGAGTGGGATTGTGGGCCGCGCCATCGATCAGCACGAACCCGCCTTGCCCGCGCCCGAACAGCGCCGCTTCGGCGAGACGCGGTTTGACCTCCTTCGCGGGGAGCGCGGACAAGGCCTCGCGCACGGCCAGCGAGGCGGTCGTGTTGACGGCACAGCCGGCGTCCCTCGGCAACAGGGTGCGGCGCTTGTCCCGTTCCGGAAGATCGAAGACAAGGTCGTCCTCATGGACCTGCGGCGATTGCCCGATCTGTGAAAGCTCCGCAGCCAGCTCCGTCGCCTTGGACCGGGCGACCGGCGGCCGCGCCAGCGCGTGGCGGGCCATGTTGTGCGGGAGCAGGCTGCTCCTGTCGCTGACGACCGGAATCGGGACGCCGGAGCGCGCGAGATGCATCGCCATCTTCGATCCGACGCTGCCACAGCCGAGCATCACGACGGGTGCAATTTCGGGGGCGCCGGAGACGCGCCGCAACAAGGCGGGATTGGGTGTATCGCGCTGGATCGCCGGCGCGACCGGCTCCGCGTCGCCACCGGCGAACAAGGATGTCCGGCCATTTGGAGCGCGGATTTCGATGACATACGGCAGAAGCTCGATGTCGGAGGCAGACCCGATCAGGTGGAACGGACGGCGCGCGCAAAGAATGACGGCAACAGGCACCGGCGGATCGAGCACAAACCCGCGAAAGCACCGTTCCAGGCCGTCGATGAAAACGCGAAGGGCGCGTCCGCAACCGAGTTCATCGGCGCGGGCCGTCAGGTCCTCATAGGTGGTGACGGTTTCGGGCATGTAGGAAGAAGCGACAAACGGTCCGCCGGCCGGCAGCTTGTCCGGCCAGATCACGGCGCAGACCGTGTTGCCCTCGGCATAGCCTTGCCCGGGGCGGTGCGTAAACAGCTTCTTGTCGTCGCGGCTGAGGGGCGCCTGTTCGGGAGTAACGTCGATCCACGCGAACGCCTCGGCGCCGATCGACGCGCCGTTCGCGCCGGACCGAAGAAAGCGAGCCTTCTGGACGCGATGCCCGCCGTTCCGGTCTACGATCGCACGGCAGGCCTCGGCATCGATGACGATTTCGGCCGACAGGTTACGCCGCAGGGTGGGTTCCCACCCCTGCTCCGGGTCGATCAGGGCGCCTTCGGCCGCATGCCGCAGCCACAGGACAAGCTGATGGACGAGATTGAAGATGCCCAGCTCAACCAGCCCGAACTGGATGAAAAATTCGCGCTCGTTACCGTCGACCAGGCATGGCCGCGGCAGCTCCGTCAGGGGGCCGGGCTGTAGATGGGGCAGGTTGCGGGGAAAGTCTTCCCGCAGGAAGAAGGTCGGCGGTGACCACGGATAGCGGGCGCCAAGGTGCGCGGTAACGGTCTCGGTGCGACGCACCCCGCTCTCGCTGACGCCGTCGACCCGCATGTGCAGGGGCATCTCGACATTGATGTCGAGTTCGATCATCGCGGCCGTCTCGTCGACCGAAACAATCCGGCCGCCGCGGCACTCGCGATGAGTGCGAGCGGCGGTCAGAAAGCGTTCGGCATGATCGCCCGGACCGTCCGTCGACATCGGGTCGTCTCACCCATGCTGGCGCGCATGGGCGGCCGTCGCGCTGATGCCAAGCGCCGGCGCGGCAAGCGCGGCGGCCTTGGCAAGCTTGCGGACGATCCCGCTCGCCTTGACCTCGAATTCAAGGGTCAGCCCTTCGTCGTCCCGGTGCTCGTCGGTGCAGAAGAAGCGGTCGTCGTCGCCATCGACGATGTCGAGATATTCCCGCTTCGCCCGGTGGTGCGGCGGGTTGTCATCATCGTCCTTGATCGGCTTGCTGCTGGCAACGATGACGGCGCCCTTCCTGGTCTGCGACAGGGCGCTACGTGCGTCCTCGTCAACTTCGGCGTCCTCGCCGAGATCTCTCCAGCTATCGAAGCTAAGGCTCCGCCACGAACAATGATGGGGCGTCTGGAGGACGTCGTAGGACAGCCAGTCCGGGTTGTCGTCGCCATGACGCTGCCACAGGCGATGCCAGATCGCGACCTCGGCATCGCCGCCGGTCAAGAAACGGCAGCGGTCGGCAACGCCGCCGCCGGTCAGCGAGAACCGCAGGACCACCGACGACTCGTTGGTGGACAGCTCCTCCTCTTCCTCGTCGCTCTGCGCCGGCAGCGGGGCAAGCAGCCGGGCCTCGAAGACGCCGGCCCTGACACGGTTGGCCGCGGTCACGGTTTCGTCGAGCCTGATGACGATGTCGAGGATGTCGTCGGTCTTACCGTCGATGTCCTCGCCCATGATGAGGATCCGGTCGCCCGGCACGGTGTCGAAGCCGATTTCGCGGAAGCGCTTCACGCGCCGCCTTGCCTCTTTGGCCCAGGCCTTGGCGTCCTCGCAGAGCGGGGTCTGGGAGTCGGCACGCCGGAACACCACGGGCGAAGACCACATCTCGCGGATGATGATCTTGTCGTCATCCTTGCTCCATTCGCCCGGCGGCCCGAGATGGAAGTGGTTCCGCAGCCCCGTGATGTGGTCCTGATGGGGGTGGGTCGACAGGAACACATCGACATAGGGCCGACCCTTGTCGTCGCGCTTGAGCCGGTCCCGGAGGTCGGTCGCCACGTCAGGCGTGTCGTCGTCCTCGTCGTCGGCTGCGCCGCGAATGTTGATGTCGATCAGGACCGTCTGGTCGTTATCAAGAACGACCAGGGTCATGTCCCCGTTGGAAACGGGAAAAAATGCAAGGGAAGCGGTCATGGCCGGCTCCGCGTGTTCGAGTTTCGTTCTCACCAACCAGGCCGAGTCGGCGCAGCGCGTCAACCCCCGGCCGGGTGCTGTGGCTTTGTCCCTACCCCTTCGGCGGATAGGGGTCGGAACCGTAGGTGTTGCGCTCCCTGATCTGGCCGTTGCGGCCGTGTACGAGGAGTTCGCTGCGGTTGCCGATCGCGCTCTGGCGGCCCGCCTCGATGGCCTCGCGCTGCGTCTGGTGGACAGACGCCGCCCTCTGGCTGCCTTCGCTCTTCACCGCCCAGCCGTCCGGATGCGGGACAACATGCTGATTCTTCTTGGACATTCGCGCTATTCCTTGATCGATTTGGTTGACATTCATCAACCTCGTGTTTACAATATAGGTATTGAAATGCGCATCGTCAACTACTGGAAGGAGAGAGGCATATGCTCGGGGAAAGGCTAAGAATCGCTCGAAAAAAGGCGGGCCTTTCGTTGCGTGAGCTGGCCGCGATCATGGACCCGCCTGTCAGCGCCCAGGCGATCAGCAAGTATGAGGCGAATGAAATGATGCCAAGCTCGCGCGTGCTTGTCGGGCTCGGCAAGGCGCTTGGCGTGTCGCTCGACTTCCTGATGAGCGGCGAGGTCGAGGAACTGGAAGGCGTCGAGTTCCGCAAACATTCCGGCGCGTCCGCGCGTGACCGCGCGCGGGTGGAGGCGATCGTGACCGAGGCGCTGGAAGACTATCTCGCCGTCGAGGACATTCTGGAACTGCCGCCCGCAGGCGATCCGTTCGCGGCGGTGCGGTGCGATCACGTGGCGAGTTATGAGGAAGCGGAGGATCTCGCGGACAGGCTGCGCAAGGACTGGAAGCTCGGCACCGACCCCATTCCGAGCATGACCGGCCTGCTCGAAGACAAGGGCATCAAGGTCATCGAGGCGGACTTCCCGGACAGGGTCACCGGCATGACCTGCGTGGTGAAGCGCGCCAGCGGCCGGCCCGCCACCGAAGCCATCGTGATTTCGGAGAACATCAATGTCGAGCGCAAGCGGTTCACCCTCGCGCACGAGCTGGCGCACCGGGTCGTCAAGGATGTTTCCGGCAAGGACATCAAACTCGAGAACGCGATGCACCGCTTCGCGGGCGCGTTTCTCGTGCCTGCCGAACATCTGAGGCGCGAGGTCGGTCCGCGCCGCCACGGCATCGCCTATCACGAGATCATGGAGATGAAGAGGTTCTACGGCGTGTCGGCCGCAGCGCTGCTCATGCGGCTGCGCGACGTCGGCATTCTGTCGGAAGCCGTGATCGTCTATGCCTTCCGCACCTACGCCAGAAGCTGGCGCAAGGCAGAACCGGAGCCGATCGAGGACAGGATCGGGATCGGCGCCTTCGAACAGCCCAAGCGCTTCGAAGGGCTGGTCTACAGGGCGCTCGCGGAGCAGCTTATTTCACCGGCGAGGGCCGCGCAGCTGCTCAAGCGTCCGCTTGCGGAGATTGAACGGGGGATCAGGGGGCCGCGGGAACAGTGGCCTATGTGATCGTCAATGACGCGTCCTGCCTGATCGATCTGCGGAAGGGACGGCTCCTTCATGCGATGCTGTCTCTGCCCCACCGCTTCGTCGTGCCCTTTCCGGTGCGGGTATCGGAACTGCTGGATTTCACCGCGCAAGAATGGCGCGTGCTCGACGACGGTGGTTTGGAAACTTTCGACCTGCCGCCCGACGCCGTTGGCGACGCACTGCAGATCAAGGCAGGACGCGCACGGCTCTCCGCTAATGACTGCTTCTGCCTTGTGGCCACGCTGCTCCACGAAGAGGCGGTGCTGCTGACCGGAGACCAGCATCTCCGACGCACGGCAGACGAAATGGGCGTCCAAGTTCACGGCGTGCTCTGGCTGCTCGACCTGCTGCATAAGGCCGGCAACAGCCCGCTCGACCTTCTTATCACCGCGCTCGAAACATGGCGCAACGATCCGGCGGTGTTCCTGCCGAACGATGAGATTGAGAAGCGCTTGAGGGTGCTCCGCCGGTTGATTAGGTGACGAAGATGGATCATTAGCGACAAGACCGGGCTGATATCGGGTAAGAAGCGAAATCCGAGACCGTGCCTTACGGCAGGATCACCTGCTATCCAAGCGACTTCCACCAGGCGCATAGCTGCCGGTTTGCCATGACCATTGATCCGACGGCTCCCTTAGAAAGCGGCCTTGGGCATCCTATCGACACCGATCTAATCCGGGTCACTGTCTTCCTCGTAGTCAGTCGACGCAACATCAATGCCGCCGCCACGGTTCAACAGCCCCGCGTCCTCAAGCGCTTCCAGGTCCGGCAAATTGCGCAACGTGTCGAGCCCGAACTGTTCCAGGAATTTTTTCGTCGTCACGTAGGTGTAGGGCGCGCCGGGCTGCGGCGAGCGCGGTCCCGACGCGATCATGTCGAGCCGGCGCAATTGCCCGATGACATCGCGCGACACCTCGCGGCCGAGCATGTCGGAAAGCGCGCCGCGGGTGACCGGCTGGTGGTAGGCGATCGAGGCCAGCACCAGCATCTCGCCCTCGGTGATGTCGGCGCCGGTGGTGGTGCCGCCGAAAGCGGCCTTCAGCACCTCGGCCTGGCGCGGCCGGGTGCGGAACTGCCAACCGCCGGCCACAGCGACAATCTCGTAAGGACGTGCAACCAGCTCGTTGGCGATGTCTTCGATCAGCAGATCGATGCTGCAATCGCGACCGACGATCTGTGACAGCATTTCCCGCGTCACAGGTTCGGGCGCCGCAAAAATGACCGCCTCGACCCGCGTCATCCATTCGCGCCAGCGAAGCTCGGGCGGCAAGGCGTCGAGTTCGGTATCCAGCAGGCCTGTTTCGCGCGACGGACGGCCCATGGCTACAACCCGTACAGTCGGAACGTCGACCGGCCCGAAAGTTCGCGCACAGCGTCGAGCTGCTGCAGGCGTTCGAACAGCCGGCGGCTGGCCCATCGGGACATTGCCTTGCTGCTGAAGGAACCGGACACGGCGTCGTCGGACAGCAACAGGGCGATGACCTCCCCTGCCCCCTTGGCGCGCAACTTTGGCGTCACCGCTGCCAAGCGTTCGGCCTGCTGCGCGATGCCGGCGGCAAGTCGACAGGCCTCGGCGGATCCGGTCGCCGCGGCAAGGCAGATTGCCCGCGCATAGTCAGAATTGTCGGGACGCGCGCGCCGGCGATCGGAGCCGGTACGAAGCACGGTCGCGTGGATCTGAGTGGCGAGCAACGGAACAGCATGGGTCCAGCCCATGCGCCATGACAGAGCGAGATCGGCCATCCACCAGGCCAGGGGTTCGGCTGTCGGGTCGTCGCGCATGATCGCCGTCGCGGCTTGTGCGGCAACCAGGGGCGCCGGCGCGCCGGTGCGCACGTCGGCGGCAAGCTCCTCGAGGTAATCGGCAAAGCTATCCGCCCAAAAAATGCCGAGCAAATCGGCGACCGATTGCAGATCCTCGATCGACGGCGGCATCGATCGACCGGCAAGCTTGCGCCAGGCCAGAAGCACGTTGCCGGCGGGCCCCGGTTCGTCACCGGTCTGGCGCAGGTACCAGGCGTCGCGCAACGCGGATTCGCCCTCGGTGCGGCGCATAAGCTTGACGGTCGCGGTGGCGGCCTTCAGGGCGAGCCGCTGTCGCCAGGCCCCATGCCATGGCGCATCGGAGCGAACAAGATTATCGAGCGAATTCAGGGCGCTGCCGGCCATCCAGGCGGCCTCGACATCGCTGTCGACCGGACCGCGTGGCACCGCCCAGGCGGGCACGCGCGGGACGGAGATGGCAGAAGACGATGCGGGTGCGGCTTGCCGATTCATTGCCAACAAGCCTATACGCAATGTGCGGTTTGCGCGAGAACTATTGCGCCTATCCGCACCGGCTGTTTGGGGATATTTATGAACGATAATGTTGCATTATCGCTCATTTTGACAGAGGCTTATTTTTGCGGTAGAAATCACTCCAAAGGTAGAATTCTGGAGCCTGGAAGCCATGTCCCTCAACATCAAGAACCCGGCCACCGTCGCGCTGGCCGACGAACTCGCCCGCCGCCAGGGCCTCACCAAGACCGCGGCCATTCATCAGGCACTTTCCGAGCGCCTGCACCGAATGGGCTACAGCAATATGGCACAAGAACGCCTGCTTGGTGAACTGCGCGCGATCCGCGAGCGCGTGGCACGCCTGCCCGAACTCGACAGCCGCAGTGACGAGCAAATCATCGGCTATGACGAGCACGGGATTCCGAACTAATGGTGATCGATACCTCCGCCGTCGTGGCAATCCTGCGCAACGAGCCCGAAGCCGCGGCGCTTGAAAAGGCGCTGGTCGGCGATCCCGTACGTCTCATTGCGGCGACGTGCGTGCTCGAGGCGCGCATGGTGTTGATCAGCCGGCGCGGCGAACACGCCCTGGCCGAGATCGATCTGTGGCTCAGCAAGATTGCCGCCGACGTCATTCCCGTCGACGCCGAACTGGTCGATCTGGCCACCCAGGCCTGGCTCGCCTACGGCAAGGGCCGCCATCCGGCGGCGCTTAACTTTGCCGATTGTCTTTCCTACGCTTTGGCAAAGCGTGCCGATGAACCGCTGCTGTTCATCGGCAACGACTTCTCCCAGACGGATATCGAGGCGGCATGAGGATGGCTGACGACGGTCAAGGATCCTCTGCCGCTGCCGGCGACGACGACCTCCCCGACATTGTCGATGTGGTGATGGAGATGGGTCGGGATCCTCAACCCGCGGTCACGCAGGCCCCCTCCCCGCTTCCAGTAATGACGGTCGAAACACGCCTGCCAGGACATCTGCAGGGCCTTGCCGACCGTGCGCGTGACTACGTCGAGGCAGCGAGCTCGGCCAATACGCGGCGCGCCTATGCCTCGGACTGGAAGCATTTTGCCGGCTGGTGCCGCCGCCAAGGCGTCGAAACGGTGCCGCCCGATCCGCGGACCGTCGGCCTCTACATCACCGCACTCGCGGCAGGCACCGCCTCAGGGGACAAAAAATCGGTGTCGACGATCGAACGCCGGCTGTCCTCACTCTCCTGGAATTTTTCTCAACGCGGTCAACCGCTGGATAGAAAAGACCGGCATATTGCGACGGTGATGGCGGGCATTCGCAACAAACACGCCTCCCCTCCC
>JAGRKR010000113.1 GCA_020442225.1 Hyphomicrobiaceae bacterium
ATCAGGCGGCCAACAGGCCCCTGCGCACCCGACTGCATGCGGCTGTCGCCGACCGCCGGTAGCACCAGAGACGGCGGCTCCGCGAGCACGGCGACTGTCGGCAGCGCGAAGGCGCAGAGCCCGTCCTCACCCGACGAGCGCTCCTCGCGTGGCGCCCCATCGGGCCCGAGCGTGACGAGCTTCATGCCGCCCGACGTGCAGATGACGACCTGCGGCAGCCCCCCTGGCTCGCTGGGCGCGGCCAGCATGTAGCCGGCGGGCACGACCGAGCGGATCGCGAGCGCGATCAGGATCAGCCATGTCTGCCATGCGTGCCGTTTCACGGGGGGCGACCTCTCGGTTCGCCTCATCCTGCAAAGGTTGGGCGCTCCCCACCACGTGCGATTTGACGCGGCCACGCTGACCCGGAGCGCGCAGGAGGTCTGCGACGTTCGCTCCACTCGTCACACTGCGGACGATGAGCTAGGCTTTACGTGAGGGAGACCGTCGTCGTGCGCTACCGGCTGACAGCTTGCGTCATTGCCATCGCCTTTCTGGCGCGCGCCCTCGTTGCGCCCGGCTACATGCTGGCCCCCGCCACCGATGGCAGCGGCACCTTCCAGGTGGTCATCTGTACCAGCCAGGGCATGCGCACGATTACCGTCGATGCCGATGGCCAACCCGTCAAGGCACCCGACCGCACCGTCGCCGGCCACGACTGCCCCTGTGGGGCACCCCCCGCCGCCGTGCTCGCGTCGCCGCCCTGCCTTCCCGTGCCGTCGCGCTTGGCGCTGCGTGTCCACGCGCTGGAGCCCACGGCGGCGCTGATCGAATACTACGCGGGCTTCCGCCTCGCCCGCGGTCCACCTCGTCCAGCTGCGATCTGATCCTTTCAGCGCACGCGTGATCGCGCTCCCTGCCGGGGGGCGACGGCAGCGCGTGCCGTGCAGATCACCAGACAAGACGAGCAAATCCCATGTCTTTCAGAACACCGAGCCCGCTCGGGCTGCGCCTGCGCGCGCAATCGCGCCCTATCATCTTCGCCACGGCTCTCTCCTTCGGAGCCGTCCTTCTCAGCTTCCCGGTTCGTGCTGGCGAGCACAGCCACACCATGGCCGGCGACGCCATGCCGCCCGGCATGATGATGATGTCACCGCCCCCTGTCGGCGTACCGGGCGCTTCCATGCCCGCCCCCGGCAAGACCGTTGCCATGTTCACGAACCGCTGGCTCCACCTCGACGGGACCAAGGCCGGCACCAAGGACGTCTCGCCGGAGTGGGTCGTGCTCAACGGCTTCAACCCGAACCGTCCGCCCGTCCAGTATCGGCGCGTGCCGACCTCGGCCACCATCCACGTGCAGGGCTTCGGCCTGACGCACGGTCTGACGCCCTGGCTCAGTGTCAACGTGGCCGGCGCCTACATCACCAAGGCGACGCGGGTCACCACGTTCCGGGGACCCGCAGGGACGTCAGTGCTGGGTCAGCGGACGGACTCCACGGAAGGGTTCGGTGACACCGCTCTCGGCGCCGCTGTCCGGCTCTGGCAGGGGCATGGCCATCGGTTGCATGCAGGTCTCTCCCTCAGCCTGCCGACCGGCTCCATCACAGCGCGAATCCGGCCGCTCATGCCGACCGGCGCCATCGGCAATGCACGTGCCGGCTACTCGCTTCAGATCGGCACCGGGACCTACGATCTGCTGCCGGCCCTGACCTTCACAGGCAAGCAGGGTCGCCTCGGCTACGGCGCCGCCTACCGCGGCCGCATCGCCCTCCAGGACGAGAACAGCGAAGGCTACCGCTGGGGTGACATGCACATGGCCACCGCCTGGCTCTCCTATGACGTGACGCGCACGCTCACCGGTTCGTTGCGCATCGAGGCGACCACGCGCGACGCCATCGACGGGCGTGACGTCACCATCGCCGGTCCGGGTGTCGGCGCCAATCCTCTCAACACCGGCGGAGACCGCATCGACGCCTACGTCGGTGCCAACCTGCGCGGACAGGTGCCCGGACTCGGGATGGCGCGGATCGGCACGGAATTCGGCGTGCCACTCTACGAGCGCGCCAACGGCATCCATCTCGTACGTCAGTGGTCATTCCAGTTGACCGGTGGACTGAGCTTCTGAGCCGTCGGCGTGCCTCGTGCACGCCGGCAACATCTCGCCGTCCGGCCGTCGAGGTCGGACGGCCTACACCCCCGAAAGGAAACTCCCATGCGACTTCTCCGACTTGTTGCCTTCGCCTGCCTCGCGATCCTCGTGACCGCCCTCCCGGCGCGGGCCGCCGAGCGCGGTGCTCTGTTCGTCAACCTCACCTCCGACGACGCCCATCGCGCCCGCATGGCCCTCGTCTTCTCGCAGAAGCAGCAGGAGCGCGGGCACAGCATCACCATCTTCCTCAACGACCGCGCCGTACGGGTCGGCGACAGGACGAAGCGCAAATTCAAGGAGCATCAGAGCTATATCGCGGCGATCCTCAAGAAGGGTGGAACCGTCCTCATCTGCCCGATGTGCATGAAGCATTATCGGGTCGGACGCGCCGCACTCGTCGACGGCCTCAAGGTCGGAAGCCCCGAACTCACCGGCGCGGCCCTGTTCGCCGCAGGAACCAAGACGCTCACCTGGTAGAAACCTTGGCGGGGGGCGAGCGGCGGGGCACCGATGCCCGCATCGCGCCCCGCCGTCTCCCCCGACAACACGGTTCCCAGGGCCATAAGCGGCGCATCACGCATCCCATCCCTGACGGCACATTCGGAATCGCCGTGGTGGCTCAGATGGCGGCGGGGCTGGCGCTGTGCGATAGGCGTGATCGCGCTCGGCTCGGCGCGTGCGTCTGGATGCCATCGCGCAGCTCGCAGATCCTGCGACGTGGCGCATGAGGCTCGACAGCCGGCCACTTGGCCAATAGCGTCGAGACCGTGTTGCGCGTCTGCCTTCACCCTTCATCGCGAGCCCCACCTTGAGCACTCCGCACGCCTCCCCCTTGCCCGCCCCTGGCCGCCTGTGGGCCATCATTTTCTCCGCCGGCCTGATCATCGCCGTCACGATCGGGCTGCGTCAGTCCGCGGGCCTCTACATCGTGCCCGTGACCAAGGGGCTCGGCACCGGCCTCGCGCCTTTTTCGACCTCGATGGCCCTCGCGAACCTGCTCTGGGGGGCGACGGGAATCCTGTTCGGCGCCATTGCCGACCGCTACGGGGCTGGACGGGTCACCGCGCTGGGCATCGGCCTGATGATGCTCGGCTATTACGTGATGTACGCCGCGAGATCCGGCGGCGACCTGTTGTGGAGCGGCGTCGCCATCGGCGTCGGCGTCGGCGCCTGCGGCATGACCATCATGACCGGCGTCATCGGACGTGCCGCGCCCCCGGAGCGGCGCACGCAGGCGCTGGCGACCATGGGCATGGCGAGCGGCCTCGGCAATTTCATCGCATTTCCCTACACGCACCTGCTCATGGAAACCCTCGGCTGGCAGCAAAGCCTCCTCGCGATCGTCGCCACGCTCGCCTGTCTCCTGCCGTGCGCCTGGCTGATCAGCGGCAAGCCCGGCACCGTCCCCGGGGTCAAGCCGCAAACGCTGCGCGAGGCCTTCCGCGAGGCCATGCGCCTGCCGAGCTACTGGCTGCTGATCGCCGGGTTCTTCGTCTGCGGCTTCCACGTCGCGTTCTACGCGGTGCATCTGCCGGCCTACGTCGCCGACCGCGGCTTGCCGGCCTGGGTCGCCGTCTGGGCGCTGACGGCTGTCGGCGTCGCCAACATCATCGGCACGTATCTGTCGGGCCAGTCCGCCAAGTACATCGAGAAGCGCCGCGGCTTGAGCCTGATCTATTTCGCGCGCTGCTTCGTCTTCCTCGCCCTGCTCTTCCTGCCGGTCGACGGCCCCACCATCATCGTGCTCAGCGCTCTGCTCGGCTTCTTCTGGCTGGCGACAGTGCCGCTCACCAGTGGACTGGTCGCAACTTTTTTCGGGACCAATTGGTTGTCGATGCTGTTCGGCTTCGTTTTCCTATCACATCAGCTCGGCTCGTTCCTCGGGGTCTGGATGGCCGGTGTGTTGTTCGACGCGACGAAGTCCTACGATGTGATGTGGTGGATCTCGATCGGGCTCGGTCTGTTCGCCGCGCTTATCCATTGGCCCATCGTCGAGCGGCCAGTGGCGCGCCTCGCCACCGAACGCTCGGCCTAGGCCCGGCGCACGGGAGCCGGCATCGTCACAGACGGTTGATGGGAACGCCCTGGGGCGTGAGGCGCGGCGCGACGGGCGATGCCGCGTGGTGGTGGACACGGGAGAGACAGGATCCCAAGGCGAGACCCTGCCCCCATGCCGCCCTCTTGCCTGCCGCCCGGACCACCGAGAGTGGCCCCTCGGCCCCACTGGTCTGCAACGGCAGACACGTCACATTGTGTGCGGTTCTGGCGTCATGTCATCCCCCATTTGGGGGATGACATGACGAGAATCCGTGCGCTGACCCGGAAAAAATGCATGAAACTGCAAATCTGCGAAGGTGCGCTTGCGTATGGCTACAACCCTCGGTCCTGGGCCGCGATCACCACCATCTCCAGCAGGACCCCCGGCCCGAGATCGGCGACGCCGATGCCGGCGCGCGCCGGCAGGTGCTCTGCCCCGAGCCAGCGCTTCCACACCTCGTTGAAGCCGTCCTTCAGCGAGAGGTCCGGAAAATAGATCGTGGCCTGCAGCACGCGCGTCAGGTCGGAGCCATGCGCCTTGAGTAAGGTGTCGAGCTGGCGCATGACGTCGTCGGCCTGCCCTTTGATGTCCTGCGAGAGGTCCTCCGCCACGAGCCCCGCGAGATAGAGCGTGCCGTTGTGGGCGACGACCTCGTGGAGGATGCCGCCATAGCTGGCGCTGCGCTTGATCATGTTCCGCTCCCTCTCATCCGACTGCGCACGGTGCGACAGCCCGCATCATCCCTCGATCGGCGCGACCAGGAAAGCCCTTGTTGGCGACGCCCGCGATACGTACGGGACCACCGCAGGGTTCGCAGCCATGCGCCGCGGACTCTGACCTCTCCCCAAGCCGGGCATTCGCGTCTAGCCTGTCGCAGCCGCTCCCAGATCCTGGGAGGAACGGCGCCGAGCAACCGGACAACAGCGCCCAGCATCCTGCGAGCGCGCGGAGCACAGCCATGATCAGAGACCAGGCCCGCCTCGATGAGCTCCTCGCCCGCATCCGCCGTTTCGTGCGCGAGGTCGCCATCCCCAACGAGGCCCGGGTCGAGCGAGAGGATCACGTCGGCGACGACCTCCTCGCCGCCATGCGCGGGATCGGCAGCTTCGGCTGGAGCATTCCCGAGAGCTACGGCGGTAGCGGCTTGACGACGGAGGAGCTG
>JAGRKR010000114.1 GCA_020442225.1 Hyphomicrobiaceae bacterium
CCGCCGGCGAGATCGAAGCCGCAGTCGGCGCAGCGCTCGACCATGCCCTTGAACATCTTGCGGACCTTCTCCGGCCCGAGGTGCCCCATGGCGATGTAGACGCCGCCCTGCGGCGTCGTGCGGCCCGCCTTCATCTCCTGGTACATCGAGCGCGAGACGATATCGCGGGTGGCCCGCTCGCCCCGCTCGTCGTACTCGAACATGAAGCGGTCCTTGTTGCCGTTGAGCAGATAACCGCCGGCGCCGCGCAGACCCTCCTCGATGATGGTGCCGGTCATGCGCGTCTCGGGACCGGCCAGCACGCCCGTCGGATGGAACTGCACCATCTCCATGTCGCGGAGCGGCAGACCGGCGCGCAGCGCCATGGCGAGCCCGTCCATGGCCTTGTCCCCGGACGGTGTGTGGTATTTGTACATCGTCGGACCGCCGCCCGTGGCGAGCAGGACGGCCTTGGCCTCGCAGAAGCGGAAGTGCCCGGTGCGCACGTCGATCATCAGCACGCCGGACAGCGACTTGCCGTCCTTCGCGGGGATCAGCGCCACGGCGCGATGCTCCTCGAGACGACGGATGGGCCGCGCCCAGACCTGCTCCATGAGACGGTTGATGATCTCGATGCCCGTGAGATCGCCCTTGTGCACGGTGCGGTCGAAGGTCTGGCCGGCGAAGGCCTTGCCGTGCAGAGAGCCGTCGGGATTGCGGTCGAAGAAGCAGCCGATCTCGTTCTCGAGCTCGCGCACGCGCTCGATGGCGACGGAGACGAGCGTCCAGGCCAGCTCCTGATGCGGCAGCCACTTGCCGCCCTCGATGGTGTCCATGAAGTGACGCTCGACGGAGTCACCCGGCACCAGCGCGACGTTGTAGCCGCCCTGCACCATGCGCGTGCAGCCCGACTTGCCGAGCAGTCCTTTGCTGGCGACGGTGATGTCGAGATTGGGATTCGCCTGATGCGCGTGCAGCGCCGCGAAAAGCCCAGCGCCGCCGGATCCCAGAATGAGGATGTCCGTCTTGATCCGCTCCTGGAGCATCACCTGTCCTCCCAGATTTCGTATTGCTGTCAGAATGCACGTGCGAGAAACGCGACGCCGGCCACGACCGAGGCGCCGAGCGCCGCCATGGCCATGCGCTTCTGGCCCGGCCGCCATGCCAGGTTCTCGATCACGAGAATCCGGATGCCACCGAGCAGATGCACCGCGAGCAGGATCACGAGCCCGGTCTCGGCGAGCTTCACGAGGGGACTGTCGGTCCACTTGAAGAAGCCATCGAGGCGCGCCTCGCCCTCGATCGCGAGCCCGAGCACGAGGAAGTGCAGCGGCAGGAACACCGCCAGAGCCACGCCCGAGAGGCGATGGATCATGGCCGCGAGCCAGAGTGTGTCGTGACGATAGGCGGAATTGCGAGGCTTCATCACATCACCACCGCAACGACGGCCCTGAGGCCCAATACCATCAGCACAGCGCCAAAAACCCACATGAAGATGTCGAGGCTGCGGCCCCGCATCGGACTCCACTCCGCCAGCACCGAGCGCACGCCGATCGCCGCATGCACTGACGCCGCCAGCACGAACAGACCGTAGAAGAGGCCCCAGCCGAGACTACCCTGGGTCCGGGCGAGAACCTCCTTGGCCGAAAGACCGCCGCCGATGGCATAGAGAATCGTGACCAGATGGATCGCGATCAGCGGCACCATGAGCGCCGCCGTGGCGCGCTGGAGCACGTAGAGCCTGACATTCATGCCTAGAGCTCCCCGCGGATGTAGGCCTGCATCGTCCGGCGCTTCAGCCCGGCGATCGAGGCCGTCGGATTGAGCGCCTGCGGGCAGAGCTGCTCGCAGGACTGGTGCGAGTGGCAGTTGTGGCAACCGCCCTTGGCAGCAACCGCCTTGAGGCGTTCCTTGTTGCCGGCGTCACGCACGTCGTTGACGAGCGTCCACGCCCGGTTGAGCGCAGCAGGGCCAAAATAGTCGTCGTTCCAGCGCACGGAATCGCAGGCCGCAAAACAGACGCCGCAGTTGATGCACTCGATCGCCTCGTTGGCAGCGCGGCGCTCCGTGCTCTCGGGGCTGATCTGCTCGATCGGGTCTGCGCGCGTCTTGGACGGCACGAAGTGACCCTTGGCCTCCTGCCACTTCTCGAAGAAGCGGCTCATGTCGGTGGTGAGGTCCTTGACGACGGGCAGATTGGCAAGCGGCGCGATCTCGAGCTTGCCGTCGCCGATGACCTTGGACACGTGCGTCCGGCAGGTCCAGCGCGGCTTGCCGTTGACCGTCATGGCGCAGGAGCCGCAAACACCCACGCGGCAAGCGAAACGGTAGGAGAGGGTCGGGTCGGCGTTCCGCTGAATCCACGTGACGATGTCGAGCACCGTCTGATTGTCGCGCTTCGGCACCGAGAACACCTCGTAGCGGCCTTCGCTGCCACCGCGCCAAATGGAAACCTCTAGCGTCTTCTGCATCTTGCGCTCATCTCACCATGACTTGCACGCGCTGTACCGCGTTGTTGCCGAAGCCGCCGACATCCCAGACCGGGTCCAGCGGCTGTACGTTTCCGTCGATATCCGTGGCGCGGCAGGCGAGCTCGTGGAGGCCAGCCTCCGCACGCCAGTGGAACTTCCAACCCCGCCAGGCGAACCGCCCCATGGGCGCGTCGAGGTTCGCCTCGCGCCATACTCCATCGACCGCGACTTCCACCCGCGCGATCGCCGCACCGGCGCCGGACCACGCCCGGCCGACGATCTCGACGTCACCACGCTCGACGACGCGCCGGCGCGTATAGACGTCGGGAAGACCGGGCGGCACCATCAGCGACTTGACCCTGAGCGTCGTGACCGGCGTGCCCGGCTCGCCCGCGACAGTGCGGAAATGATAGTGGGGCGTCTGCTGCGGTCCGTCGAACGGGCGATCCCAGACCTCGATCCGCTCCAGCCATTTCACGCTCGCCATGCCGAACCAGCCCGGCACGACCAGACGCAGCGGGAACCCGTGCTGCGGCAGCAGCGGCATGCCGTTCATCTCGTAGACGAGCAGAACCTCGTCGCGCAAGGCGTGGGCGGGTGCGAGGCTGCGGCCGTAGGTGTGCTCGCCGTGCCGGTCGAAACCGCGGTCGGCGCCGTAGAACACGATCTCGGCGGCGCGCTCGTCGAGCCCGGCCGCAGTCAGCACGTTGGCAAGTGGCGTGCCCGTCCACTCCGCGGTGCCGACGGCCTCGTAGCTCCACGGCATGCTCTGATAGCGCGGCTCGACCTGACCGCGCCCGTTGCCGGCGCATTCGAGCGTGACACGCTCGGTCCGCCGAGGCAGGGCGCGCAGGTCATCCAGCGACAGCGACAGAGGCCTGGCCACCAGGCCGCCGACCGACAGCCGGAACGTGTCGGCCTCCAGATGTGGAATATCGAAATGGATGAGCAGATAATGCAGGCCGACCGGCGTCAGGTCGTAACGCAAGGTCTCGAGCGCGATGCCGGAATTGCGGTTCGCGAGCGCGACCTCCTCGCGCGAGAAGTCGCCCCGTGTATGCCTGGTCGGAAGTGCTTCCAGGAATGGGTTTTCAGAGGCCATTTCTCGCCGTCCGCCGCATGCTGCGCCGATGGGCGCCCGCAGCCTTCATGAGACCCCTACGTTAGCAAAGACATATCATCAAAGAAAGCGCATAAGCCTGAAGCGTTTTTTCAAAATTTATGAAGATAGCACTCAGGCGCTGTCCTCGCCCGAGGGCGCAGACCGCGCAGCGATCGTCTCGAGCTCGCGCTGGAGCGCCTCCGCCAGCGCTGCCTTGCGGTCGTCCTGTCGCCGCAACAGGCCGACGACGCGGAACACGGCCGGCTTGGGCAGGGCAACCCGGCGCACAGGCAGAGGCAGCGGCGATCCCACGATGCGCTGCGGCACGATGGAAACGCCGAGACCGTGATAGACCATGGTCGTCACCGCCTCGAGTGTATCGAGCGTCATGGTCTCATTCACACGGATGCGCCGCTTGCGCAGCAGATCGTCGATGAGTCGGCCGACCCAGGCCTGGCGCGTATAGCGGATGAAGGGATACGCCGCGAGCAGGTCGGTGGCGGTTCCCTCGGGTGCCTCCGTCGGAGCAATCAGCACCAGCGGCTCACGCGCGATCGGCGTCCATCGCAGGTCCGCCGGAACGTCGCTGACGTCGCTGGCGACGGCGGCATCGAGGCCCCCCTTGCGCACGCGCTCCACCAGGGCCGCCGAAAGCCCCATGGACAGCTCTACGTGTACCCTCGGCCGCTTGGCCCGCAAAGCCACGAGCGCCCTCGGCATGATGCCCGTCATCACGCTGGGCACGGCGCCGAGCCGCAGGTGCCCCTCGATATCGCTGCCGTCGGGCTCGGGCCTGAGCAGGCCATCGTAGGCCCGGATGACCTCCTCGGCCCGAGGCACCAGCGCCTTGGCGACCGCCGTCAGGGCCGGGGGCCGCGTCGAGCGGTCGAACAACGGCAAGCCGATCTCGTCCTCCAACGCCTTCATCTGCATGCTCACGGCAGACTGGGTCAGGCGCAAGGCTCCGGCCGCGGCCGCGAAAGAGCCGCGTTCGGCGATTGTCACGAGCGTACGCAGATAGCGGATGGACATGCGCGGATATTGCCGGAGCACCGCGCGGACGTCGAGCCCGTCGGGGGCTGGTCAGGTCGCGCGCACGATCCGTTGCGCTGCCATGATGTAGTCGATGAGCGAGACGACCGACGCCAGCGTCGCCAGCCCCATGAACGCCAGGACGCGGCCATCGGACTCGAGCGCAACAGGCGACGCCTGGAAGATCGCCAGTCCAACCACCGCCATCTGGCAAAGCCCATGCACGGCGGATTTCACCTTGCCGCTCTGGCGGATGGAGAGGGTGCGCCCCGTCTGACGCACGAAGGTCCGCAGGTATGGCACGATCAGCTCGCGCGCATAGATGAGGAACAGCATCCAGGCCGGCAGCCAGTGCAGCGCCAGGAACGCCAGGAAAACCGAGAGGTGATAGATGCTGTCGCAGACGGCGTCGACGACGCTGCCGAGCTCGCTTTCGACACCGAGGCGACGCGCGAGGAAGCCGTCGAGAAAGTCCGATGCGCCGGCCAGCGCCATGACCGCGAATGCCGCAACGAGCAGCGACTCGGAGCCAGCCATGATCATGCTCAGCACGATCGGACCCGAAAGTGCTCTGAGCAGGCTGATCACGTTCGGCAGTGTGGCGATTGGCATGGCTGAAGGTCGGCAGTGGGCGGCTCACACGCGCTTGAGCTGCCGCAGAGAGTTTACGAGCACCCGCTCGTTTCGGGTATGCCGCCCTTGATTGCCGAATTCCAGGCGCAATGCAAGCTGACGAAAGTCGGCGGCGTCGCTTTCCTGCGCGTGCGCGACCAGCGCTTCGCAGCCGGCTCAGGCCAAGCGCCGCAGCACCACCAGGGAGTATTCGACGAGCGTGTAGGCGGCGAGCGCCGTCAGCCCGAGCAGCAGTGCGGAGACGAACGGCAGGATGCTGGCGAAGCCGGCCGGCCCGAGGATGGCGAACAGAGCCACCGCGCCGATCTGCGCCACGCTGTAGGCGGCCGTCTTGAGCTTGCCGCTGCGGCGAGCGGCGAGTGTGCCGGTGCTCTGCTCCGCCAGCAGGCGCAGGTAGGAGACGGCGATGTCCCGCGAGGCGATGATGAGCAGCGCCCAGAGCGGCATCCAGCCGAGCTCGACGAAGGCCACGAAAATGCAGACGTGATAGAGGCTGTCGGCCATGGGATCGAGGATCTTGCCGACGCTCGAAACCTGCTGGTAGGCGCGCGCGATGTGGCCGTCGAGGAAGTCCGAAAACTCACAGGCGAGCATGAGCA
>JAGRKR010000012.1:0-2795 GCA_020442225.1 Hyphomicrobiaceae bacterium
TCGAGGTCCTTGTCCTCGAGGGCGCGCCGAATGTCATTGACCGTGTTGGTGGCCTCGCGGCCGGTCTTGTCGCGGATCTGCCGCTGCCGGGCGGCAAACTGGGTCTCGTCGACGTCGATCAGGGTGGTGACCTCGACGTTGTCCTGGGTCATGTAGCCGTCGATGTGGCTGCTCCCCCGGCCACGGATGCCGCAGACGCCGATGCGGACCCGCTCATTGGCTCCGATGATTTGCGCCCCCACCTTGGAGGTCGAGATGTTGACGAGATGCACGCCACTGGCCGCTCCCGCAACCGTGTGAAGAAAACGCCGACGCGAGGTATTCGAAGAGTTCATGGACGCATTCCATCAAAAACCCGCCGAAACGGCACGGCGTTTCGAATCACGCAATCCCGACCGGTATGGCCGCTGGCGGGATTTCCCCTAGCCCCTCCTCCTCTTCCAAATGGAAAAGGAAGAAGAGCCGGGGAGTAATTTCCTCTGGGACGGTTTACCCAAACATCTTCGCCGCTTCTTCCAGGCCGTCTTTCAGAATCATGTAATCACCGCAATTGGCGAGCATGCCCGCGCCCTGGCTGCGGCGTTTCTCGATCTCTTCCGGCGATCCGACCGGGCAGGCCCAGGCGACTCCGTGATCCGCACAGGCGGCGGCGACCCGTTCGTAGGCGGCCTCGAGCCGGGAACCATCAGTATCGCCCTCGATGGCGTAGCGGAGCCCCAAGTCTCCGGGACCGACGAACAGCATGTCCACTCCCGGCACGGCCGCGATCTCCTCGACATTCTCGACCGCCTGCGGGGTCTCGATCTGCAACACGAGGAAGGTTTCGCGGTTTGCCCATGCCGTGTAAGCCAGTGGGTCGGGATTGGCGCGATAGACGCTGTCGTATCCGGCATTGTCGAGGCCGCGATCGCCGATGGGGGGAAACTTCACCGACTGAACCAACTCCCGCGCCCGCTCCGGTGTGGACACGTGGGGAATCATCAGCCCGGTGGCCCCCTCTTCCAGATAGCGGTATAGCCCCGTTTTCTCCAGCGTGGGAGCCCGCAGCATGCAATCGATGTCGTATTCGCGGAAGATCGGCATCAGGGCCTGGATCTCCCGGATGTCGATGGCCCGGTGCTCGAGATCGAGCCAGATGCAATCGAACCCGGCTCGAGCGGCGTGGGCGATGTAGGCGGGAATGAAGTGGCCGAGCGCGGTACACCGCACGAGACCGCCTTCGCGAATCTTCTTCAGGGTTTTGCTGGTTCTCATTTAGTGGGAAAGGGTCAGGAGCGCCTGGGCCGCGCGAATGCGGACATCGCCATTGGAATCGTCGAGCATCTTCTCGAGCGCCCCTTGGGCGGACACCGCCCCCGCGTCACCGGCGAAATTCGCCGCGTAAGTGCGGATCGCGGCATCCTCGCTCTCCAGGTTCCGGATCAGAGCGGCAAGCCCCTCGGGATCGCCCAGCACCGCCATGGCGTGCTCGATGTAGGCGCGGATCAACGGCGAGGGCGCATCCTTGAGCCTGCCGCGGAGCGGTTCGATATCCTGCGCCGAGCCGATCTGCCCGAGGACCCACGCCGAAATCTGAATGCCATCGGAATCATTGCCTTGGAGGTTTTTCCGGATGTCAGCCACCGCATCGAGATCCCCCTGCCGCGCCAGCGCCGCCGCCGCCGCCTGGCGCTCGGCACCGGTGCGCGGGCTGCGCTCGAACCCGACCAGGGCGTCCAGCGGCATCTCGACCGCGATCGTCACCGTGCCGCCGTCGACCGCGAGGTCGAGCCGTGCCACGCCATGCTGGTGCGCCTTGCCGGCGAAGGCCGCGCCGCACAGCGCGAGCCCGAGCGCGGCCAGGCCGCGCAACGTGGAACCGACACCGAACGTCATCCTGGGTTCTCGATGGGTGAATCCTCGAACGCGCCGTCGAAGCCCGGGGTCGGCGGCCCATACGCAAGATCGGCAGGCGCGTCGCGAACACCGACGGCACCGTGCAGCCTTGACGCTTATTGCAAATGCGTTCGCATTATAGGCCCCCACGTTTCGTGACCGGCCCCGACGACGCCGGCGGCACCGGCGCCCTCGCGCGATGTCCATGCCGGCTGGCGCCGGCGAAATGCCGCATCTCATGCAAGGCCACGGGCGCGACTTCGAAGTCGCGATCCTGCGTCGGCGTTGACGGCCAGCGTGGCGCGCCGGCGCCAGCGCCTACCATGCGCGGATGCAAGCGATCCTGCGCGACCTGCCCGACCGGCTCGAGACGCCCCGCCTGATCCTGCGATGTCCGCGCCCGGGCGACGGCGCGCAGGTCCACGAGGCGGTGGTCGAGACGCTGGCCGCGCTGCGCGCCTGGCCGGCCTCGCTGCCCTGGGCGATGGCCGAGCCTTCGGTCGATGCGTCGGAGGCCTTCTGCCGCCAGGGGCAGGTGGACTTCCTCGCGCGCAAGGCACTGCCGCTGCTCGTCTTCCTGAAGGACGGCGACGGCCTGGTCGGCGCCAGTGGGCTCCACCATCTGGATTGGGGTGTGCCCAAGGCCGAGGTCGGCTACTGGTGCCGCGGGTCGCTTCAGGGCCGGGGGCTGACGGCCGAGGCCACGCGCGCGGTCGTCGACTGGGGGTTCGAGTCGCTGGGCATGCGCCGCGTCGCCTGCCTGAGCGACGCCGCCAACACCGCCAGCCGGCGCGTCGCCGAGCGCGCGGGCTTTCGGCTCGAGGGCATCATGATCCACGAGCGTGCCGACCCCGACGGAAGCTTGCGCGACACCTGCCTGTATGCGGTGACGCGCTGAGCGGCAGCATGGGCGAGACGAG
>JAGRKR010000012.1:2920-3390 GCA_020442225.1 Hyphomicrobiaceae bacterium
GGAAACGTCGCACAGGAGACGCCCGCGGCGCAGGGAGCATGCGATGGACAGCCTGAAGATCGAACGCGACGGCGCCGGGTTGCGGGTGCGCATCGAGGGCGCGGCGCGCGAGGCGCAGGGGTTCGAGCAGGCCGTCAGCGCATGCCGCCGTGTGAGCCTGTGGTCCTGCCCGAGCGGCGAGTGCGCGCGCGTCGACTCATGCCAGTGCGAGCGCGATGGCGAGGCGGTGGTGCTGCGGCTGGCGCCGCGGCCGGGCGAGACGCTCTCGGCTGCCGGCATCGGCGAGTGCCTGCGCTACATGCTGGGCAAGCCTGCCGCCGCGGCGCGCCGCTAGTAGGCGTTTGCGTTCGATCGACAAGGACTTAGTCGGCGGCGATCGACCGCCATCGGCCCGTTGCCGCCACTCGTCGGGGCCTGTCTGTCGTTTGCGTGCCATTGCCGAGCGGGCCGAGGACAGCGGGTGCCCTTTC
>JAGRKR010000115.1:0-16584 GCA_020442225.1 Hyphomicrobiaceae bacterium
TCCTGCGCACGCTGCTGTCGCCGACGACGTTCCGCAACGCTCGCTGAATGCCGGCGCCATCCCGCGCATCGACGATCAGCTGTTGACCGTCAGTCGCGGTGGCTCGACCGCAACCCGCGGCTCCTCCTCGAGGTCGAGTGCGCCGATGCGCCGGCCGTGCTGCCCGATCTTTTCCGCCGAGGTGACGACCTTCTGCAGGTCCTGAGCGGCGGCGTTGAAGTGGCGGTCTAGGTCCTTGACCCGCGCCACCAGTCGCTCGACATCGGCGACGAGCGCGCCCACCTCGCGCTGGATGAGGCCGGCCTGCTCCTTGATGCGCACGTCCTTGATGACGGCCTGCATGGTCTGGACGGCCAGCATCAGCACGTTTGGCGAGACAATGGCGACGCGGGCACGGTGGGCCTTCTGAATAAGGTCCGGAAACTGCTCATAAAGATCCGCATAGACCGCCTCCGACGGGACGAACATCAGTGCGGTGTCCGCGGTCTCGCCAGGGATCAGGTATTTCGAGGCGATATCATCGATATGGCGCCCGACATGCTGACGGACGAGCTTTGCGGCGGCGTGATCCTCCTCCGCGCCCCGCGCTGCCCGCAGGGCCTCGAAGCCTTCCAGCGGGAACTTGGCGTCGATCACGACGGCGGCGCTGGCGCCCGGCAGATCGACCAGGCAATCGGGGCGCTTGCCGTTGGACAGCGTCGGCTGGAAGCGGAAGGCGCGCTCCGGCAGGGCATCGCGGATGATGGTCTCCATCTGCACCTGACCGAACGCCCCGCGCGCCTGCTTGTTGGCGAGGATGCCCTGGAGCGACACGACCTGACTCGACAGCTCCGTCAGGCTGCGTTGCGCCGCGTCGATGAGGGACAGCCGCTCCGAGAGCTGGGCCAGTGTCTCGCTGGTGCGGCGCTCCGTCTCGCCGAGGCCGGAGCCGAGCCTGTCGCCGACGTCCTCGAGACGGGCGCCCAGCCGATCGGTGACGGAGGAGAGCGTCCGGTCGAGGCGCTCACCCATACCTGTCAGCTCCTGACCGACCCGTGAGCTGACGCTGTCGAGCCGCGCATTGAGGGTCTGGCCAAGCTCCGCCTGCCGCACCGTCGTGAGCTCGGCCATGGCGCTGAGCCGGCCCTTGAGCTCTTGCAGCTCGGCCGACACGTCGCGTTGCATGCGCTCCTTCTCGGCGGCCAGGGCGGCTTCCGCATCGCTGCGGCGCCGGGTCTCGTGGCGGGCGCGGCGCTGCGCCGTCACGACGAGCACGACGGCCGCCAGCACCAGCGCCGCCGCCGTCAACGGCACCCAGACGGGCATCGCGCCGATATGGCGCTGCACGGCCTGCCAGATATCCGACAGTGCCTGTTGCAAATTCGGCTCGTTCATGGGCAAAAGACTTAGCTGATTCGGGCCCGAGACGCCTCCGGCCGGACCTTGCGGAGCCGCCCGCGACGGGCAAGCCGAAACGATTGACCGCTTTGGCGCCAATACCTATCTGAAACGCATGGCAAGACGCGAAATCATAACGCTTCCGGACCCGCTGCTGCGCAAGCCGAGCCTGCCCGTCGAGACGATCGACGCGGAGGTGCGCAAGCTGATGGATGATATGCTCGAGACCATGTATGCGGCGCCGGGCATTGGCTTGGCCGCCGTGCAGGTAGCTGTGCCACGGCGCATCATCGTGCTCGACGTTTCGGACAAGGACGAGGATCGCCAGCCCATCTGCATGGCGAACCCCAAGATCCTGTCGCTCGGCTCCGAGACGCGCGTCTACGAGGAAGGTTGCCTGTCGCTGCCCGATGTGCGCATCGACATTGAGCGGCCGACGAGCCTGAAGGTCGCCTACATCGACCGCGAGGGCCAGAAGCGCGAGTTGGACGCGGACGGCCTGCTGGCCACCGCGATCCAGCATGAGATCGACCACCTCGACGGCAAGCTCATCATCGACTTCGTGTCCCGACTGAAACGCGACATCATCGTGCGTCGCTTCAAGAAGCAGGCCAAAACGAGCTGACGGTCACGGAACCGACACCGGCCGATCGATCGACGAGACGAGGCGGCCTGGCGGTCGGGCCGGAGGCCCCCGGCGCCGCCGTCGAGGCCATGACGACCACTCCAGGCCAACCGGGGACCTGCCGATGCTCGACGTCATCTTCATGGGCACGCCCGATTTCGCCGTGCCGACGCTGCGCGCCGTGCTCGCGGCCGGCCATCGCGTCCGCGCGGTGTACACCCAGCCGCCACGGCCGGCCGGGCGCGGCATGGCCGAGCGCATGTCCCCTGTCCACGTTTTCGCCAAGCACGTGGGCGTCGAGGTCCGCACGCCACGCAGCCTGCGCAACGAGGACGCGCAGACCACGTTCGCAGCACTCGAAGCCGATGTCGCCGTCGTCGTCGCCTATGGCCTCATCCTGCCGAAACCGGTGCTCGAAGCCCCCCGGCATGGCTGCCTCAACCTGCATGGCAGCCGACTGCCGCGCTGGCGAGGCGCTGCACCCATCCAGCGCGCCATCATGGCCGGCGATCGGGAGACCGCGGCCATGGTCATGCGCATGGACGAAGGGCTCGATACCGGGCCAATCTGCCTCGCCGATATGATCGCCATCGGCGAGACCATGACGGCCGGCGAGTTGCACGACGTGATGGCGGACCGTGGCGCGGCGCTGATGGCCGAGGCGCTCGCCCGGCTGGAGCGGGCGGCATTGACGTGCACACCACAGCCTTCGGAGGGCGCCACCTACGCCGCCAAGATCGACAAGGCGGAGGCGCGCATTGATTTCAGCCGGCCGGCCCGCGAGGTTCACGATCTCATCCGGGGCCTGTCGCCGTTTCCGGGAGCCTGGTTCGAGACCGGGCTCGGCGGCCGTCCCGAGCGGGTCAAGGTCCTCCGCAGCACTATGGGCGACGGCTCGGGCGCTCCTGGCACGACGATCGACGCCAGCCTGACCGTCGCTTGCGGTGACGGCGCCATCCGCCTCGTCGAGCTGCAGCGGGCGGGTAAGACCCGGCAAACGGCGGACGAGTTCCTGCGCGGTTTCGCCGTGCCCAAGGGCGCCCGGCTCGCGGCCGATGCTCGAGATTGAGCGAGGCGATCGCACGCCAGGGGATCGTCGTCAGACGGGTTGCAGCGGCGTGTGAGGAGCGGACGGCAAGTGCACGCGGACACCGTCGCCGGGCGCGATCTCGCCGCCGCGGATCACCACGGCCATGACGCCCGCCTTGCGCACCAGGTTTCCCTCGTCGTCGCGATCGAGAACGGCGGCCATCAGGCCGGGCCGGAACGCTTCGATCTGTTGACAGGGATTGCGGAGCCCCGTCAGCTCCACCTCTGCTTCGGCGCCGATGCTCAGGCGCGTGCCGCGGGGCATCGCCAGCAGATCGACGCCCCGGGTCATGATGTTCTCGCCGAGTTCGCCGGGCGCCACGTCGAAGCCGGCAGCGGCCAGCTCCCGCAGCAATTCGACATGGATGAGATGCACCTGCCGCAGATTGGCCTGGCTCGGATCGCGCGCGACACGGGATCGGTGCTGGACGGTCGCGCCAGCATGGCAATCCCCCGCGACGCCCAGGCCCGCGACCAGACGGATCGCGGCGCAGGTCTCCTTGCTGAAGACATGCGCGGCGCTGCGGCCGACGGAAACCACCGAGCCCCGCACGTCACCCGGCATGACCTGAGTCACTCCTGGATGGGCCGCAGCCCCTCAGTTCGTGCGGCCTTTCTGGCAGACCGGCTCCTCGCGCTTGAGACCGGCCTCGCGGATGAGCGCCAGGTCCTCGGCGGCGTCGTTGTTTGCCGTGGTCAGCAGTTTCTCGCCGTAGAAGATCGAGTTGGCGCCCGCGAGCATGCAGAGAACCTGCGCCTCCTTGGTGAGGTTCTCGCGTCCCGCCGAGAGCCGCACGCGCGACTTCGGCATGACGATGCGGGCGGTCGCCACCATGCGCACGAGCTCCAGCGGCTCGACGGGCGTCTGCTGGGCGAGCGGCGTGCCCGTGACCGGCACGAGCGCGTTGATGGGCACGCTCTCGGGATGGGGATCGAGGCTCGCCAGGACCTGCAGCATGCGCGCACGATCCAGCGTCGTTTCGCCGAGGCCGATGATCCCGCCCGTGCAGAGCGTGATGCCGGCCTGGCGCACGTTGCCGAGCGTGCGCAGGCGATCCTCGTAGGTGCGCGTCGAGATGATCTCGCCGTAGAACTCCGGGCTGGTGTCCAGATTGTGGTTGTAGGCGTCGAGTCCGGCCTCGGCCAGACGCTCGGCCTGCCGCTCATTCACCATGCCGAGCGTAACGCAGGCCTCGAGGCCGAGCGACTTGACGCCCCTGACCATGTCGAGGACCTGGTCGAACTGCTTGCCGTCCTTGACCTCTCGCCAGGCGGCGCCCATGCAGAAGCGCGTGGCGCCCGCCTCTTTGGCGCGCGCGGCGGCCGACAGAACCTTGTCGACATCCATCAGCGTCTCGCGCGTGAGGCCCGTATCCTTGGCGTAGTGCGCCGACTGCGGGCAGTACTTGCAGTCCTCCGGGCAGGCCCCCGTCTTGATGGAGAGCAGGCTCGCCAGCTGCACCGTGTTGTCCTCATGGTGGCGACGATGCACGGTCTGGGCACGGTAAACGAGATCGATGAGCGGAGATTCGAGGATCTCCAGGATCTCCTCGCTCGTCCAATCATGGCGGCAGTCCTGATCCGCGCGCTCCTTGGCTGCGGCGGCGTGCGACGGCGAGCTTTGCTTGGTGTCGAGCATAGGCGTTCTGTCCCGATGTTCGTTTGATTTCGTTTCGGCCGTTCCCTATTACAGGATCATGACCTCCATAGAAAGCCTCTACGCAACCTGGCTCGATCAGCGTCAGAAGGCCGGACTGAAGCGCGAGTTGTCGCAGCCCGTCCGGCCCGATGCGCGAACCCTCGTGCATGACGGCAAGACCTACCTGAACGCCGCCAGCAACGACTACCTCGGCCTGTCCTTTCATCCCGAGCTGATTTCGCGCGCCCGGGAGTGGGTGTCGCGGTGGGGCGCCGGGTGCGGCGCCTCGCGCCTGGTCACCGGCAACTCCGAGGCGATCGCCGCCGTCGAGAGCAAGCTGGCAGCGTTCAAGCAGGCTCCGGCGGCCCTCGTGCTGGCCTCCGGCTTCCAGGCCAACGCCAGCGTTCTGGCGGCCCTGCTCGATCGCACGATCCTCGGGAGCGAGCCGCTCGTCCTGGCCGACCGGCTCAACCATTCCAGCATGCACTTCGGGCTGGCAGCCGCAGGCGTGCGACAGGTGCGCTATCGCCACTGCGACGCCGCCCACCTCGCGCAACTCCTCGAGCAGCACGAGGGCGACAGCCGGCCGAAAGTGATCCTCTCGGAAACCGTCTTCAGCATGGACGGCGACATTGCGCCGCTCGACG
Organism: Hyphomicrobiaceae bacterium; assembly: GCA_020442225.1. The sequence goes on from JAGRKR010000115.1 coordinate 5,378, forward strand.
AGCTCATCCGCCTCGCGCGCCGGCATGGCGCCATGCTCGTGCTCGACGACGCCCATGCGACCGGCATCCTCGGCGAGGCAGGGCGCGGCCTCTCGGCCGGTGCCGACGTCACCATCGGCACGTTCTCGAAGGCCATGGGCGGCTTCGGAGCCTACGTCACCTGCTCGCCCCTGGTCCGGGACTACCTGATCAATCGATGCACGGGCCTCATCTACTCGACGGGGCTGCCGCCCGCCGTATGGGGCGCCATAGATGCGGCCCTCGACGTGATGCCGTCCCTCGACGGCGAGCGCCAGCGCGTCGCCGCCATGTCCGCACGCCTGCGCACCGGCCTCTCGGCCATGGGCTTCGATACCGGCGCGTCGGCCACGCAGATCGTGCCGATGATGATCGGGGAAGAGCGGGCTGCACTGGCCATGGCCGAGCGATTGCGCGCCGGTGGTGTCTGGGCCACGGCCATCCGCCCGCCGACCGTGCCGAAGGGCACGGCGCGGATACGCTTCGCCCTGTCGGCCGCGCTCGCCGACGACGATATCGAGACCATTCTGCACGTGATCCGAGAGGCAGCCTCGGCGCTGCCGCCGCGGGCCGCGTGAAGGAGCAGGTCATGTCGCACAACCGCTCGAGAGATGATTCGCCATGAGCCCCTCAACGGACGTCGTGCTCGTACATGGCTGGGCGTTCGACGACAGCGTCTGGAACAAGCTGCACCAGCCGCTCCTCGGACCGAGGACCGCCACCGTCACGAATGTCAGCCTCGGCTTCTTCACCGACCGGCCGGCGGCGGACCCCGCCAGTCTTCCCGCGGACGCGATCTGGATCGGGCACTCGCTCGGCGCGCTCTGGGCGCTCGAGCACGCCGTTTCGCCACGCGCGATCGTCGCCATCAATGGATTCGCGTGCTTTCATGCCTTCACCGCCCGCCAGGTGCTGGGCCTGATGAAGCGCAATATCGCCCGCGACGCGCCGGCGCAGATCCGGGCCTTCTGGTCGCGGGCGGGGGCGGCGGATTACACCGACGCCGGCCGGCTCGACGGCGCTCGCCTCGCCAGCGGCCTCGATTGGCTGGCGACCTGGGATGCGCGCACCAAGGTTGCCGCCACCCCGGTGCTGGCGCTCGCCGCCGCTGACGACGCCATCGTGCCTATCGCCGCGTCACGGTCGCAGTGGCCGCGAAACAGCTTGCGCGAGCGCGCCGATGGAGGTCACGTGCTGCCGCTGACCCGCCCCGAGTGGTGCGCGGCCGAAATCGGAGCCTTTCTTGACGCTCTCCCGTGAGAAATCCCGCATCGTCGCGCGCTTCAGGCGTCGCGCCGGCAGCTATGACGCGGCCGCGCAGGTGCAGCGCCACGCAGCCGAGCGGCTGGCCGGCCTGCTGCCGCCGGAGCTGGCGCCGAAGCACCGCCCCGCCGCGATCCTGGAGATCGGCTGCGGCACCGGCCTGCTCACCCGCCGCCTCGTTGCGCACTACCCAGGCGCCGATCTGCTGGCCACGGATGTCGCGCCCGACATGGTCGCCGCCTGCCGGACGGCGCTCGGCCCGGCGTCCGACGTCCGCCTGATGGTCATGGACGGCGAGCGCCCGACGGTCGCCGGCCCCTTCGATCTCATCGCCAGCAGCATGGTCGTGCATTGGTTCGACGACGTGGCGCGGAGCCTCGATTGTCTGGCGCACCTGCTCGCGCCGGGTGGCGTGCTGGCCTACGCCACCATCGGTGCCGACGGCTTTCCGGAATGGCGACACGCTCTCGACGCGCTCGGCCTGGACCACGGGCTGCGCCATCTCGGCAATCTGCCGGGACGCCTCGAGGACGAGCATGTGACGATCGACTACGGCAGCGCCGCCGGCTTCCTGGCGAGCCTGCGTGCCACCGGCGCAACCGAGGCGCGGGCAGACTACCGGCCACTGCCGCCGGGCGCGCTCAAGGCCGCGCTCCGACGGATGGAGCAGGCCCATGGCGGCCGGGTCACGTGGCATATCGTCTATGGGCTGCTGCAGCGCTGAGGGTGCCGGGCGGTGGAGCCGCGGGGCCGGCCGACGCTACACTATGCCTTGCCGAGTGCGTCGAGACCCCGGATCAAGCCGTCGTAGGCCCGTTCCAGCTGGTCGTCCGTGATGCAATAGGGCGGCATGAGATAGACGGTGCCGCCGAGCGGCCGGATGTTGAGCCCGATGGCGAGGAAGTGGTCTCTCAGCGCCACGCTCTCGGCCGACTTGTAGTCACCCGACCCACCCGCCAGATCGAACGCCAGCACGCTGCCGAGGACGCGAGGCCGCGTCGCGCGCGGGTGAACGGCGAGCCGCGCCATCGCCTGCCGGTGGCGGTCCTCGATAGCGGCGATGCGTGGCAACGTGCCTTCCTCGCCGAACAGCGCCAGCGAACGCAGCGCCACGGCCGCCGCCAGGGGATTGGCCGTGAAGGAATGCCCGTGCACGAGCGCCCTGGCGAAGCTGTCGCCGAGGAACGTTTCGAAGATGCGCTCCGTCGTCACCGTGACCGCCAGCGGCAGATAGCCTGCGGTCAGCCCCTTCGAGAGGCAGATGATGTCGGGCGCCCGCGCCTGCTCGAACGCGAACAGCGTGCCCGTGCGGCCAAAGCCGGTGGCCACCTCGTCGAAGATGACGAGGGTGTCCAGCCGATGCGCCAGATCGACCAGCGCGGACATGAAGGCCGGCCGGCAGAACCGCATGCCGCCCGCCCCCTGCATCAGGGGCTCGACGATAATCGCCGCCACGGCGCCGTCCGCCGCGATGAGCCGCTTCTCGATGCGCTCCAGCGCCTCCGCCTCGCGGGCGGCCACCTCCGTATCGCCGTCCCAGGTGGCGGGAAACGGCACGGTCTCGACCTCGAGCAGCAGGTCCTGATAGGCCCCGAAGAAGCCCGAGCCGCGCCCGACCGCCATGGCTCCGAAGGTGTCCCCGTGATAGCCGCCGTCGAAGGCGATGAAGCGATGGCGGCGCTCCCCCTTGTTGTGCCAGTGCTGGAACGCCAGCTTCAGGGCCACCTCGACAGCCGTGGAGCCGTTGTCCGAGAAGAACACGCGCGTCAGGCCGTGGCCGAGCCGCTCTGCCAGCGCTGCGGCGAGCCTGGCGGCCGGCTCGTGTGTGAACCCGGCGAACATCACGTGCTCGACCTTGCCGGCCTGCTCGGCGAGCGCTGCGTTGAGGCCCGCATGGGCATGGCCGTGGGTGGTCGTCCACCACGACGAGATCAGATCGAGGATTTCCCGGCCTTCGGGCGTGAAGAGCGACGCGCCGCTCGCCCGCGCAATGGCGATGGCCGGCGCTTCGGTCGCGTGCTGCGTGTAGGGATGCCAGACATGCCGCCGGTCGAGGTCGAGAAAATCGGTCACGGGGTCGCCAGGAGTTGCTTCAGGTCGATCTCGCCAGGAATGGCGGCCAGCGCCGCCCGCGTCAAGGCGGCGAGTTGCGGGATCTCGGCGATGACCCCGACCCGGCCGAATCTCTCGATGGCCCGGCGATTGTGCGGCGCGGGTGGTCCGCACAGGATGACGCCCGCGATGGGCACTGAGCGCGCCCGCAGCGCCTCGAGCGAGAGGAGCGTGTGATTGATGGTGCCGAGCGTCGTGCGGCAGACCAGCACGGCGGTGGCGCCCAGGCGCTTGGCAAGGTCGAGCATCATGACGTCGTCGGTCAGCGGCACCAGCACGCCCCCGGCCCCTTCAATGACGAGCGGGCGCGCGGTTGCCGGCGTGGCATCGACGATCGCCTCCGGCGAGATGACGACGCCCGCCCGCAGTGCCGCCTCGTGAGGCGACAGGGGCTCGGGCAGCGCGACAGCGTTCGGCGGGAAGCGCTCGTCCGGCAGGCCGGTCACCTGACGGACGGTGGTTGTATCGCAATCCTCGCCCGCACCGGTCTGCACGGGCTTCCAGTACACGGCGTCGAGGGCGAGTGTGAGCCAGGCTGCGGCGACGGTCTTGCCGACCCCGGTATCCGTTCCCGTGACGAACAGCCGTGCTGCCATCTCCTGCTTCTCCCATGGCGAAGGCGTCCGAGCGGCCCGACTTGCCGCCCTGGAGGCTCATACCGCTACGGGCCGGGCGAGAGCAACCGGACGACGCGCGGTGCGACGGCGGGCAGGGACAACAGAATTGAGACGCAGGCGGTTGGACGAGGCGTGCTCGGCGATCTTGCCCAGGAATTGCTCGGCAAAGCGGGTCCCGCTGATCGCCTCGACATAGGGCTGCCAGATGGCCTGGGCCAATTCGACGCGCGCATGCGCGATCTCGCGCGCCGAGCGCGGCGCCGGTATCGGCCGCAGTCGCTGGCTGCCGAGCCAGAGGAACACGGCCTGCCAGACCTCAGGCGACACCTGACGATTACGCACGCCGCGCAACTGGGCGATGTTCGGCAGTCCGCCGTTCGAGATCTCGGCCGCCAGCTCGAGCGTGGCGACACGGGTGCCCTTGTTGCGAATGCTGAAGATGCGGGCGCTCCACTCGTCGAACTGGTCGGCGTACTGGTCGAGACAATTCTGCATCGACTTGGCCTCGGCCACGAACTCGCCGACGTCTTTCAGGCGCACGATGTCGAAGCCGAGGGCGGTGCCATCCTGCAGCCAGGCATCGGGGCAGATGACGGCGAGCTTCAAGGCCAGATCGATGCGCCGGCGCCAGACCTGCATCTCCTCGACGGCGCGAGCGAGACCCATGCTGGGCTGCCACGGGCGGCGCAACAGGCTGTGTCCGCGCGTCTCGGTATTCAGCGAGAACCAGGCCCAGGCGCCGAGGAACTGGATGGCCGTCGACTCGCGCGGCGAACCGATCAGGCGCCGCTGACGGCCCATCCAGAAGGCGAACTCTTCCCCGCACGTCTGCGAGGCGAACAGCACCCGCTCGAGCCAAAGCGCCGACTGCTGCGGAGACTCGGGAACGTAGTTGACGATGTGGCTCGCAAAAGTGCTGCCGCACGGCACGGCAACGAGCGGCGCGTCGAACGCCTCCGCCGGGAGGCGACGCAGCCAGAGCGGCAGACCCAGCGCCTCGGCCGCAGACTTGAGCGACCCGCCGCTCTCCACGACCTCCACGCAGGCCGCCTGCTCGGCCTCGCTGCCGTAGCCGGTCGCGAGAGCGAAGATCAGCCCCGGAAAGCACGCGGCCAGATCGGCGAAGCAGCGTCCGCGCTTGACGAGAGCCGCGATCCTGCGCCGGTAGTGCGACGGGAAGTTCCCGACGGGAGCCGCCAGCGACCGTTGGCCGGGCTGCGCTTGCGACCGACGCAGAGAATTCTGCATGACCCGACCGTCCTTGCGGATGATTGTTCTTTGCCCCCCAACCCTGGATCGCAGCCTACCGCGCGAAGATGGCGAAAGGCTGACGCCGAGCCCTTCAAGCAGCCGTGAATTGACATGATGACGGTCCGCCACGATCTGTGATGATCGGACATCGCCCCCCGGACCGGGCGCGCCGTTTCATCACGCGCTTTCTGGCCCTCGAGACGCACGAGCAATGACAAGACCTTCGACGCCCCTATCCAATCCCCTCGCCAAATTGCTGATGACGCTGCTGCTTCTGGTCGGAAGCGTCGCAGTGGCCGGTGCCTTCGACTGGCTCAGCTACCTGACCGGTCAGCGCTCGCTGGCGAAGATCGAGGCCGACATCTCGCGCCGGTTCACCGACATCGGCCACATGCCGCCCAAGGGATTGGCCGAGAGGCTCGCCAATCCGCAGAACATCGTCCTTCTCGACGTCCGCGAGCCCACCGAGTTCGCCGTCAGCCATCTGCCCGGCGCCGTGCGCGTTACGCCGGGCGCCGACGTCGCCGAGATCCTGAAGACGCTCGAGGGCCGGATCGCCGGCAAGACCGTGGTCTTCTATTGCTCGGTCGGCGAGCGCAGCTCCCGCCTCGCCCATCGCGTGCGCGCCGAGCTGATGAAGCGCGGAGCCGTGGCGGTCGACAACCTCAAGGGCGGCATTTTCGCCTGGCACAATCAGCAGCGCCCACTGGTCAGCGGCCAAGGGCAGCCGACGCCCTACGTGCACCCCTTCGACTCATCGTGGGGCAAGCTCGTCGACCGGCAGTCGCTGACGCGCATGAAGCCCTGACAGCGCCCCCCTCCCCGAGACCGCGCCGTCAGGACTGGCGGCGGCCAGTCGCCTTGCCCATACTGCAGCCAGAGACAGAGGGAGGCAGGACATGGGCGACACCCCATCCACGGTCGGCATCGTCGGTGCCGGTCTCATCGGCCGCTCGTGGGCCATGGTTTTCGCGCGCGCGGGCTGGCGTGTGCGGCTGATGGACAGCGAGCCGTCACAACGAGCTGCTGCGCCGGAGCTGATCCGCGCCGCCCTCGAGGACCAGGCGCGGCGCGGGCTCGTCGCCGACGCGGCGGCGGCCAGCGGCCGCATCTCGATGACAGAATCCATCGAGTCGGCGGTCGAGGGGGCCGCTCACGTGCAGGAATGCGGCCCCGAGACCGTCGAGGCCAAGCTGGCATTGTTCCGTGCGATCGACGCCACCGCCCCGGCGGATGCACTGATCGCCTCGTCGTCGTCCGCCATCGTCGCATCCCGCTTCACGGAGGCATTGCCCGGCCGCGCCCGCTGCCTCGTCGCGCATCCGGTCAATCCTCCCCATCTCGTGCCCGTCGTCGAGTTGTGCGGAGCGCCGTGGACCAGCCCCGCAGCCCTCGAGAAGGCGCACGCGCTCTACGCGTCCCTCGGACAGGCGCCGATCCTGGTGCGCCGGGAGATCGAAGGCTTCATTCTCAACCGCCTGCAAGGCGCCCTCCTGGCGGAGGCCTTCCGGCTGGCCGGCGAAGGCTACGTCAGCCCGGCCGATCTCGACACGACGATCAAGGATGGTCTTGGCCTGCGCTGGTGCTTCATGGGGCCTTTCGAGACCATCGAGCTCAACGCACCGGGCGGCATCCCCGACTACTGCGCCCGCTACACCGGCTTCTTCAAGCGCGTCGCGGCCGAGTCGCCGTCTCCCGACGTGTACGATGCGCCGAATACGACGCGCATTCTCGACGCCTGGGGCCAGGGCCTCGATGCGCGCGAGCATGCAGAGAAGACACGCTGGCGCGATGGCCGACTGGCCGCCCTCGTGGCGCACAAGCGCGGGCAGCAGTGATGTCGGATCATCATGGCGCCGTCGCACACTGGCAGCCCCTCGACCAAACCGCTATAGTCGCGGGCGCGAAGCAGGCAGGACAGGCATGAACCGGTTCGACAAGCTCTTCGGCCTCAAGGGCGAGGCCAAGCTCAGATACCTCGACGGCGAGTTCCAGGTCGTCGTGCCCGGAGACTTCGTGCGATGCGCGGTCACCGGCGAGGTCATCGCCCTGCAGAACCTGCGCTACTGGAGCGTCGAGCTGCAGGAGGCCTATGCCACGCCCGAGGCCTCGCTCAGGCGCCATCTCGAACGGCGCAAGAGCCGCTCCTAGCGTGTGAGCGGTCCTGCCGCCGCTGGCAGCACACTGCGCTGCCAGGGCGTGCGCGGCTCAAGTCCTAGAAGTACCGCTCGGGGATGCGGATGATGTCGCCCGGCCGGATATCGACGCCGGCGGAGGTCGGGTACGAGCGCTCGAACGTCTGGCCAGACCTGCGGATGAAGATCTTGCCGGTATCGGCACGATAGGTGTAGCCGCCGGCCACCGCGACCGCGCTCATGATGGTCATGCCGCTGCGATAGGGATATTCGCCGGACTTCGTTACCTCGCCGATGATGTAGAAGGGCCTTTGCGTCAGCAGCTCGACGCTGACTTTGGGGTCGCGGATATAGCCGTCGCGCAGCTTCGCCGCGATGCTCTCCTGCAGTTGCGCCGGCATCAGGCCTGCGGCCCGCACGGCGCCGATCAGCGGAATCGTGATGTTGCCGGTGCTGTCGACCTCGTACTCACGGCTGAGCTCCTGCTCCTTGAAGACCGTGATCCGCAGCTTGTCGCCCGTGTTGACCGTCATCCCGGAGAAGGGCAGATCCGCCGCGGGCGCGCCCGGCATGGCCGCCGGCGTCGCGCCAACGGCTTGGCTGCCGGGCACCTGCCCGCCGGGCGCCACCGGGCCAGACGACGAGGATGAGAACGAGCCGCCATTGGCGCAGCCCTGCAGGCACGCGGCAAGCGCCAGGAGAGCTACGATCAGCGCCCGTTTGCAATCCCGCATGATCACCTCGTGTGTAGTCCGATCTTTGACATGACCTGATTCGCAGTGATTCGTCTCGACGCTCGCGTTCCGGAACATCGGCGCGCGGCGTCGGCCGGCACCGCCACCCGCTCCGCGGGAGACGGCACTCACCACACGCAACAGCGTCAAAACCTGAATGTAACTTACTGAAAAGACGCAGACTTATGAGCGCTTCGCAGCGACTGCTGCGCATTCACCCGGCCGTGGCGACCGGGCCATTCCACTCCGCAACCGCATCAGCCCGTGCCGGTGATCAGGAACCGGACGTCGTGGCTTTCGAGCACGGCACACGTCAGTCGTCCTGTCGCATATGCCCCGGTGTCTATGTTCATTCGGTTAACGCGGACGTCAGGCTCCTCGACCGGGGTATGGCCGTGGACGACGTAGCGGCCGTGATCGCGCTCGGAGAGCAGAAACTCGTCGCGGATCCACATGAGGTCCGTCGGCGACTGTTCGTCGAGTGCAAGTCCGGGCCGCACGCCGGCATGGCAGAAGAAGAAGTCGCCGATCACGCAGGAGAGCTTCAGCGATTGCAGCAAGGCGATGTGCGCCTGCGGCATGGAGCCGGCCAGATCCTGCGCCGCCTTGTCGTAGTTGCGGCCGAGTTGCACGTCCCGCACGCCGACGCCATAGGAAGCGAGCGTCTCGAGGCCGCCGAAATGCCGCCAGTCCGCGCCGAACCCTGGCTCGGCCAGGAAGGCGAGCAGCATCTCCTCGTGATTGCCCTTGAGCGGTACGAAGCGGCTGGCCCAAGCCGGCGGATCGAGCAGCATGTCGATGACGCGCGACGCCCCGAACCCCCGGTCGACATAATCGCCGAGGAGCACCAGCGTGTTGGTCAGGCCTGGGGCCGCGCGGATGTCGGCCTCGATGCGGCCGAGGAGCTCGCGCAGCAGATCGTCGCGACCGTGAATGTCACCGATCGCGTAGATGCGCTGGCCAGCCGGCACGCCATAGCCGCTGGGCTTTCGCGCCGGCTTCGCTGAACGCGACCGAAATCCCAGTGGCATATCGTTGGGCCGTATCTCATGTCGGAAAAAACAGCGCCCGGCGTCCCGGGCCAAATGCTGGCACGAATCTTATGTGATTCGCACACGCACTTCACGCGGCAACGCACGCTGATCAGGCGGCGCACGCCTCGCGCATATGCTGGTGCCCCGCGTCCGACTCGAACGGACACTCCCTCGCGGGAACTGGATTTTGAGTCCAGCGCGTCTACCGGTTCCGCCAGCGGGGCAGCAGGCGGCGGATGATAGCGGGAGCCCCCGCTCCGTCAACCGCCGTCGTCGGCCGCGGTGGACCGCTGTGACATCCTGGGAGCGCCGTCGGGGAATACGCGGCGCGAAGGAGCCAGCACAGTGGACAGGCCAGCCCCTGGTCGGTAAGCACCACGCATGCTGAAGCCGATCTACGATTGGACGATGCGAATGGCAGCGCACCCCAAGGCCGGGCGTGCGCTTTTTGCCGTCGCCTTCATCGAAAGCTCCGTCTTTCCCATCCCGCCCGACGTGATGCTCGTGCCGATGATCATGGCGCAGCGCATGAAGGCCTGGGCCTATGCGACCATCTGCACGATCGGCTCGGTGCTCGGGGGCCTTGCCGGCTACGCCATCGGCTACTTCTTCTTCGAGCTGGCCGGACGGGCTGTGCTGGCCTTCTATGGCCACGCCGACGCGTTCCAGACGTTTGCCGACACGTTCAACAAGTGGGGCGTGTGGATCTTGATCATCAAGGGCATGACGCCCTTCCCCTACAAGGTCCTGACGATCCTGGCCGGAGCCACGCAGATGAACCTGCTGGCCTTCGTCGTCGCCAGCATCGTGGCGCGCGCCATGCGATTCTATCTGGTCGCCGGGCTGCTCTACTGGTTCGGCCAGCCGATTCGCGACTTCATCGAGCGACGCCTGAGCCTTGTCACAACCGTTTTCGCAGTGCTACTCGTGGGCGGGTTCGCCGCCATCAAGCTGTTTCTCTGAGGTTGTTCATGTCGTTGCGTAGCCCTGTCGAGGACACTCGGGCCGCCTATCGGGCTGGCGCCACGGTCCTTCTCGGCAGCACCGGCATCATTCTTCTGGCCCTCGCCTTCGAGTACATCGGCGGCTACAAGCCCTGCGAGCTCTGCCTGCAGCAGCGCTACGCCTACTACGCCGCCATCCCCGCCACGTTCCTGGCGCTCGTACTGATGAGCGCGCGCCTGCACACCCTGGCCATGGCCGTTCTGGCGCTGGTGGCGTTGGCCTACATCGCCAATGCCGGCCTGGCGGTCTATCAGGCGGGTGCGGAATGGAAGTTCTGGCCGGGCCCATCGACCTGCTCCGCGCCGGGCGACCTGTCGAAGGACGTCGGCGACCTCATGAGGCGCCTCCGACGCGCCACGCCGATACGCTGCGACGAGGCCTCCTGGCGCTTCCTCGGCCTCTCCTTCGCAGGCTGGAACGTGCTGATATCGCTAGCGCTTTCGGCCATGGCAGTGACTGCTGCGCGCGCGCTCAAGCGGCGCTGACCCGACCTGCGACGCAGCGCGCCGCGCCCGGTTCTCCACAGTCAATTCAAAAATCCCAAGCTGGTCGAATTCACGCCCTCGCGTGGCCACAAAGCTACAGTTATCTACTCCCTGTCCGACGGCGCGAGTCGCCAGCGGATGCGTAGCGAGGGAGCCACACGTGGAAATACTCGATCGCCACCCCATATCAGTAAGCGTACTCCGGCAGATCCGGTCCAAGCGACGATCTGCCAGCGAGAGGGGAAGCGGTCCGAGCCACGATGCCTCTGCCGCCATCGCGTACCCAGTAGCGTTCAGTAGCGTCCTGTTGCGTTCCGTTGCGTTGCGATCACCGAAAGTGGTCGCCGAGTTCAGAGCGACGCCCAAGAGCATGCTCGAAGGCCCGTTCCAGAAGATGCGGCAAGCCGCCCGTGCGTCCAAGTCCACGCGTATCGCCAGGCGGTTTGCCGCCGACACTACGGTGAGGGTTCCGTCCACCCTATCCCGCCTCACCGTCCGCGTGCCCCGCGTAGCGTTCCCGTCGGTTGCGTCCCCCAGTTCGGTTGCGTCCCCC
>JAGRKR010000115.1:16619-16789 GCA_020442225.1 Hyphomicrobiaceae bacterium
AGTTGCGTCCATCGCGTTGTCGAAGTTGCGTCAGAGTCCCCCTCCCAATGGGCAGCATTTCCACTGAGCGTTCGTTGCGTCGCCTGCGCGTTTCGAGAGTTCGTCATCAGGTCGCGTTAAGTCTCGTGTGAAGAGTTGGTTGCGTCGGTGGCGTCAGGTCGCGTTCGTTG
>JAGRKR010000115.1:16875-18265 GCA_020442225.1 Hyphomicrobiaceae bacterium
AAAAAAGCACAAGAGTTCCAACAGGCGTCGAGCAGTTGCGAGGAGTTGCACGGTCACCCGACGGAGTCCCGAGACCCCCAAGCGAGTTCGGAGGAGCCACCACACTCCTTCATCGAGTAGGCAAACGCGTCTAGTGAGACACGCATGTCCCACTCAAGGCGTCACATGTCACGGTTCCGCGTAGTGACACCGGAGCGCTGGACGCGTTTGCCACCCCTCGGACCGTCGGAGCCCGCGCCTCTCTTCGTCTCGACCAGGAGGCCATTCAGATGAACCGGCAGCACATCAATCCGTTCCACTGGCATCAGTCGATCGGCTACGCGCGCCAGTCGTGCGCGCAGATCTTCCGCGACGGCGGCGCCCCCACGGACGCCTTGAAGGCCTATGGCATCACGCCCGAGGCCGGCCACACGGTCGATTGGAGCGAGGCCGTCGAGATGATCGCCGACCGCCTCTGCGCCCGCGAGCAGCGCCTCGCCGCCTGAGCGCTCGCGCCTGACGCGTTACGACGCGGATTTCCGCGCACCGCATCCGGTGAGCCTTCGCCCTCTTCGGCTCACCCAGAGAAAAGCTGGCCGCAGAAGCCATGCCCCCAACGAAACTCGGGCGCCCTCACCGGCGCCCGTTTTCGTTTTGCGATGGGGCGACGACTCTGCCAATATCTCGCAAAGCATATGCGCTAGGCGCCACAGAAGCAGACGAGAATGACGCTTGCGATTGCGAGGAAATTGAAGAAGGGCGCTTGGATTGCTGCCGACACCCTATTTACTTCGAACGCATCGAACATCAGATCGAAAGATACTGGACTCAAGATTTTTTTCTTGTCGCCCGACATCTTAGTTTCGTACTCTGGCGACCCGCACCTTGCACACGAAACGATCCGGAAGGCATATACTTCTCTGGATGGACGAACCTGCGCTCTGGACTTTTGCCGAGCGCTCGAAGACAATCTCGATGAGGCGGAAATCGACTTCTTGGTGGCATGCGGCGGAGAGCTATCCAGTTTGAAGCATGGGAAAATCACTCACAATGAACCGACATGGATCGGTGACCAGACTGGATTCGATGATTTTCAACGTCATCTTGCGAAACTAAAAGAGCAAAGATCCAGTTCTGACGCCGCTGCGCCTTGGATGATCAACCGCGCCAATTTGTTGATTGTTAACCGTGACAGTCTGCAAGGCTCAGATGAGCAACTCACTGAAGCGCTGGAGTTCCATGACGCCCTACAGCTAGTAATTAATGACTCTAATCACTGGACAGTTGGTGGGGAGGCTGTTCTGGCATGCTCGACCGATCGGGGGGCAGGCTATGTTTCATTCTCCAGAGCGACATCTCCAAAGCTTGAGTACTCAAGAAATATGGGCTGGAACAACATTGATTTTGGAAC
>JAGRKR010000116.1:0-822 GCA_020442225.1 Hyphomicrobiaceae bacterium
GATGATGACGCCGTAGGTCTCCTTCAGCACCGGCTCCAGCATCGGGTGCAGGTAGTCGACCTCCTCCTGGCCGTGCTTGCGGGCGATGTAGACGGGAATGTTGTCCATCGGACCCGGCCGGTAGAGCGCGACCATGGCGATGATGTCCTCGAAGCGGTCCGGGCGCAGCTTGCGCAGGCTGTCGCGCATGCCCGTGCTTTCCAGCTGGAACACGCCGACCGTATCGGCCCGTGACAGCAGCTCGTAGGAGGCGACATCGTCGAGCCCCAGGCGCTCGAGATCGAGGGTGTGCCCCCCGGCGCGGACCAGCTCGACGGCCTTCTGGATGACCGTCAGCGTCTTCAGGCCGAGGAAATCGAACTTCACCAGTCCAGCGGCCTCGACCCACTTCAGATTGAACTGGGTCGCGGGCAGGGTCGAGCGGGGATCGCGATAGAGCGGCACCAGCTCTTCGAGCGGCCGGTCGCCGATGACGACACCGGCGGCATGGGTCGAGGCGTGCCGGTAGAGCCCCTCGAGCTTCTGGGCGGTCACCAGAAGCTGCGCCACCATCGGATCGTTGTCGCGCGCCTCCTGGAGCGCCGGCTCGCCGTCGATGGCTTCGGCGAGCGTCACCGGGTTCGCCGGATTGTTGGGCACGAGCTTGCAGAGCTGATCGACCCGATTGTACGACATGCCGAGCACACGGCCGACATCGCGCAACACCGCGCGGGCCATCAGCTTTCCGTAGGTGATGATCTGCGCCACCCGGTCGGCGCCGTAGCGCTCCTGCACGTAGCGGATGACCTCGTCACGCCGGTCCTGGCAGAAATCGATGTCGAA
>JAGRKR010000116.1:854-5254 GCA_020442225.1 Hyphomicrobiaceae bacterium
GAAGCGCTCGAACAGCAGGCCGAACCGCAACGGATCGAGATCCGTGATGGTGAGCGCATAGGCGACGAGCGAACCGGCGCCCGAGCCTCGTCCCGGACCGACGGGAATGCCCTGAGCCTTGGCCCACTTGATGAAGTCGGAGACGATCAGGAAATAGCCGGGAAAGCGCATACGCGCGATGATGCCGACCTCGTAGTCGAGCCGTTTCCAGTAGTCCTCCTCGCTCATGCCGGCGGCAGGCCCGGTCAGCTCCAGGCGACGGCGCAACCCGTCTTCCGCCTGCCGTCGCAGCTCCGCGGCTTCCGCCTCCCCCACCGCCTCCGGGCTCTCGCCGGCCTCGGCGCGCACGAACTGCGGCAGGATCGGCTTGCGACCGCGCGGGCGGAACGCGCAACGCTGCGCCACCTCGACTGTCGCCGCCACGGCCTCGGGCAGGTCCGCGAACAGCGCCGCCATCTCCGCCCGGGTCTTGAAATAGTGCTCGCGCGTCAGGCGGCGGCGGTCGTCCTGCGTGATATAGGCGCCCTCCGCGATGCACAGCAGTGCATCGTGCGCCTCGTAATCCTCGGCCGTCGCGAAATAGGGCTCGTTGGTGGCAACGATCGGCAGCTCGCCCGCATAGGCCATGTCGAGCAGATCCGCCTCGACGCGGCGCTCGTCGGGCAGCCCGTGACGTTGCAGCTCCACGTAGAGCCTGTCGCCGGCGATGTCGTGCAGCGCCTTCAGCCGCTCGCGCGCCTTCTCGTGCTGGCCGTCGCGAAGCGCACGGTCGATCGGACCGTCCGGCCCTCCGGTCAGCACGATCAACCCTTCGGCAAGACCGGCGAGCGTGGACAGCTTGATGTGAGGCGGCTCGTTATCCCGGGGACTGAGGTATGTGGCGCTCGAGAGCCGCATCAGATTGGCGTAGCCGGTTGCATCCTTGGCCAGCAGCACGACCCCGCCGGCCAGCTGCGCCACGGGCTCGCCCTGCCCCTTGATGTCGGCGAGCGGCCCCTCGACCCGCTCCTCGAAATCGATCTGCAGCGTGCAGCCGATGATGGGTTGTATGCCAACCGAGGCCAGTTTCTCGGAGAACTCAAGCGCGCCGAAGAGGTTCGAGGTATCGGTGAGCGCCAAGGCCGGCATGGCGTCTGCCGTCGCCAGTTTCGCCAGCCGCGCAACGGGCAGCGCCCCCTCCAGCAGGGAGTACGCGGACCGGCATCTGAGATGCACGAACGCCGGCGCGGGCGACTGTGCATCCCGACCGGCGGCTCTGGTTCGAATCGCTTGGCTCATGGTTTCAGGATGGCGTGCGCGGCGGCGTCCGCAAACCCCGTTGACGGCCCCGCGACGGCACCTTTCGACAGCTTTCGCATGTCCCTCACACGAGACTGCGTGGATCGATCTCGTTGAGCCGCCCGCCCTCGAGGCGCAGCACGCGATCCATGCCGCGGGCCAGCTCCATGTTGTGCGTGGCGATGAGCGCAGCCACGCCCTCCTGGCGGATCAGGTTAACGAGTTCCACGAACACGAGATCGGCCGTCGCCGGATCGAGATTTCCGGTCGGCTCGTCGGCGAGGAGCAGCTTGGGATGGTTGGCGAGTGCGCGGGCGATGGCCGTGCGCTGCTGCTCGCCTCCCGACAGCTCCGCCGGTCGGTGTTGCACCCGCTCGGCGAGCCCGAGCAGCCCGAGCAGCTCCTGCGCCCGCGCCTCGGCGTCGCGGCGTCGCCGCCCCCTGATGAGCTGGGGGATGACCACGTTCTCGAGCGCGCTGAATTCGGGCAGCAACTGGTGGAACTGGTAGACGAAGCCCATCTCGGTGCGCCTGACGCGCGTCCGTTCGCCATCCGAGAGGCCGGCGTAGTCACGTCCGCCGATGAGAATGGCGCCGCTGTCGGGCGTCTCCAGCAGTCCGGCCACGTGCAGCAGCGTCGACTTGCCGGCGCCCGACGGCCCCACCAGTGCCACCGCCTCGCCCGGGTTGAGCACGGCGGAGGCCCCGGCCAGCACGTCGATGCGGCGCGGCCCCTGTCGGAACGTCCGCACCAGATTGCGCAGCTCGAGGGCGGGGCCCGGTCGCATGTCCATGACCACCTACTCGTATCGCAAGGCTTCGACGGGATCGAGCCGCGCCGCCCGCAACGACGGATAGAGCGTCGCCAGGATCGACAGCGTCATCGCCATGACGACGATGCCGATGGTCTCCCGCACGTTGATCTGGGCCGGCATGCGCGAGAGATAGTAGACGGACGCATCGAAGATGTTCGTCGACGTCAGCATCGACACGAACTGGCGGATCTCCTCGATGTAGCGGCAGAAGACGACACCGAGCACGAGCCCCGCCAGCGTGCCGACGATGCCGATCGAGGCCCCGGTGATGAGGAACACGCGCATCACCGCGCCCCGCGTCGCCCCCATCGTGCGGAGGATGGCGATATCGCGCCCCTTGTCCTTCACCAGCATCATCATGCCGGAGATGATGTTGAGCGCCGCCACCAGCACGATCAGCGACAGGATGATGAACATGACGTTGCGCTCGACCTCGAGCACGGTGAAGAAACTCGAGTTGCGCTGTCGCCAGTCGGTGATCATGGCGCTCGGACCGGCCGCGGCCTTCACCGGCGCCGCCATCTGCGCGACCCTTTCGGGGTCGTCCACCACCAGCTCCAGCATCTGAACCGTGGCGGGATGATTGAAATAGCGCTGGGCCTCACCGAGCGGCATGTAGACGATGCTGCGATCGTACTCGGACATGCCCAGCTCGAAGATCGCCGCGACCTTGTAGCGCTTGATGCGCGGCGCCACGCCGAATGGCGTCCGTGCGCCCCGCGGCGACACGAGCGTGACGCCGTCACCGAGTCGCACACGCAGCGCGTCGGCGAGGCGGATGCCGATGGCGATGCCCTCGCCGCTGGCGAAGCTGTCGAGCGTGCCGAACCGCACGTTCTTCGCCACCAGCGGCGTCCTCTTGAGGTCGGCTTCCGAAATGCCGCGCACGAGCGCGCCGAAGGCCTGCACGGGCGAGGAGATCATGACCTGCCCCTCGATCAGCGGCACGGCATGCTTGACGCCGGGTACCTTGGCGAGGCGCGCGCTCATGTCGGCGTAGTCGGTGAAATCGTCACCGACCTTGTAGACGATGATGTGGCCGTTGAGGCCAAGGATCTTGGCGAAGAGCTCGCTGCGGAAACCATTCATCACGGCCATGACGATGATGAGCGTCGCCACGCCCAGCATGATGCCGACGAACGAAAAGCCGGCAATGACCGAGATGAAGCCTTCCTTGCGCCGGGCGCGCAGATAGCGCAGCGCCAGCATCCATTCGAAGGCGGCAAACGGCCGAGTCTCCACGAGCGGCTCGGCTCGTGCGCGCTGCTGCATCGTCCGTGTCGACGTCATGCACCTGTCCCCGCACCTCTGGCGGCGCCGCGCTGCGACCGCCCTTGTGACAGCGCCCGCGGCACTCCCCCGCGCCTGAAGCGCCTACCGCACCGCCAGCTCGGACTGCACCTGCGAGACGACGCGCGCGATGGCCGCCTCGAGCGAGACGGTCTCGCGCGCCCCGGCGCGGCGCGCCTTGATCTCCACCTCGCCGCTCTTCAGGCCCTTCGGACCCACGACGACCTGGAGCGGCAGCCCGATCAGATCCATGCTGGTGAACTTTGCGCCAGCCCGCTCGTCGGTATCGTCGTAGAGCACCGAAACGCCCGCCCGCGCGAGCGCCTCGTAAATCGTCTGACAGGCCGCATCCGTCGCCGCGTCGCCGGACTTGAGGTTGATCAGCCCGACATGGAACGGCGCCACGCTCATCGGCCAGATGATGCCAGCCGCATCGTGGCTGGCCTCGATAATGGCGCCGACGAGACGCGATACACCGATGCCGTAGGAGCCCATCTGCACCGTGATCATCTTCCCGTCTGCACCCTGGACGCGACAGCCCATCGACTCTGAGTACTTGGTGCCGAAGAAGAAAATATGGCCGACCTCGATCCCGCGCGCCGACACCTGGCGCTCTGCCGGCACATCCTTGTCGAAGCGGGCGACATCGTGCTTCTCGTCCGTCGCCGCGTAGGGCGTCGTCCAGTCCTTGACGATCGCCGAGAGGTCCTTGTCATAGTCGATGTCGGCCGAAGGCGGCGCCTTCTCGACCATCTGCCGGTCGCAGAACACCTGGCTTTCGCCGGTTTCCGCCAGGATGATGAACTCGTGGCTGAGATCACCGCCGATCGGTCCGGTATCGGCGGCCATCGGGATGGCCTTGAGCCCCATGCGCGCGAACGTTCTGAGGTACGACACGAACATGCGGTTGTAGGCGTGCCGGGCCGCCTCGACCGTGAGGTCGAACGAGTAGGCGTCCTTCATGAAGAACTCGCGGCCGCGCATCACGCCGAAACGCGGGCGGACCTCGTCACGGAAC
>JAGRKR010000773.1 GCA_020442225.1 Hyphomicrobiaceae bacterium
ATGCGGTTTGTGATCTGCCCCGCTGGGGGGACGCCGCGGTGGTCCCCAGCCATCGCCAAATGGCGTCCTGGACGCCCATACGAGGGCGCCGGACGCCGACTGCCCGCCGCCGCGATGACACAGCGTGAACGCCGCTCAAGGCGCGGAATGCCAGCTGTCGCGGCTTGGTCGGAGACCCCGGCGTGGCGCCATCAACCAACTTTAGCTTGCGGCACGGCGGCGCGTCGGGCAGTATAAGGGCGCACTTGTGGGTTTTGCTGAAGCAAAACCCCTCGGTCTTGTTCAGTTGATTCAGCAACACGTCGAAGATTTGGGAGCGATCCATGTCGCGGGATCATGAGCTGAGCATCACGGTGTCTTCGGGAGGCGCCGTCGACGTCAAGGTTCACTATCGGGATCAGGTGCCGGATCTCCTGTCCCGCTTCTCGAGCGCCGTCGTGCGCAAGGCCAAGCTGCGGTTCTGGCTGAAGTCCCGCTATGAACGCCGTGTTCTGAGGGCCGCCAAGGGCATGCCGCGCTTTGCGCAGCGCACCATCCGCCAGCACCTGCTCCGCGATCGCGCGCTCCTGATCGCCGAACGCGAAGCCGCCAAGGCCGAGCGCCAGCGCCGCAAGGAGGCCCGCATCACCGCGCACCAGAAGGTTGTGGCGCGGGACGACTCCCGCCGCAACACGCCACCCCGTCCGGCCGAGGCCCCAGGCCGGATCGAGGCCCGCACCAGCGACGCCGGCGGGCATACCCCATCCCGGCCGGTTGCAGCGACACAGCACCAGCGCCCGGCAGGGGCGGCGCCCTCCCGTGTGGCCCCCAGTCCGGGACCCGTGCAACCCGAGCGTCGTGGCGATGATCCCGTCGGCCGCTTGCTCGCCCGGGCCGGCACGGCCTGGTCGCCGGCGGCCCCGCCCCGGCTCTCCCTGCTCGATCGCCTGGACCGCGAGCAGCCGATCCCGAAGGCCATTGCCAATCCGGCGACGGACCGCAGCCGCGGCCGCTAGGCGGTCCTGATCCCCGAGGAGCCCCGTCGTGGCGATCTACAGCCTGCGCATGTCAGCGGTCGGCAAGACGACCCAGAAGCAGCCGTTCACGGCCGCCGCCCACCTCAAGTACATCACCCGCACGGCGGCGGTGACCTCCGTGCTGGCCGCGCGCATGCCCGACAGCCGTCGCGACGCCATCGCCTGGCTTAAGCGTGAGGAGCAGGCCGACCGCAAGAACGCGCGCATCATCGACAAGGTCGTCCTGGCGCTGCCCCGCGAGCTGTCCCTGGTGCACTGGCAAGCCCTGGTGACCGCCTTCGCCGAAAAGCTGACCCACGGCCGTGCCGCCTGGTTCGCCGCTTTCCACACCAAGGGCAAGGACGCCGGCAATCCCCACTGCCATCTCATCCTGCGCGACCGGGACCACAAGACCGGACGACGGGTGATGTTCCTCTCGGCCGGCCCCAAGGAGGCCGGCGACCGACGCCGAACGGGCAAGTCGGCGCCGACGACCCTGCGCGCCATCCGTGAGCTCTGGGAGCGATGTGCCAACGCCGCCCTCACCGTCGCCGGACGTCCCGAGCGCATCGATCACCGCTCCCTGCGCGCCCAAGGCCAGAACCGTGCCGCCCAGGTCCACGAGGGCCCCAACATCCGCGCCATGCAGCGCCGGGGCTTCCGCCCGCGCTCGCGCGATCGCGTCGTCCGCAACAGCCCCTTCCGGCGCAGCCAAGGGCCCGAGACCCGGGTCATTCGCTATGGCGCCATCGACAAGGGCATGACACGTGCCGAGTACAACGACGCG
>JAGRKR010000013.1 GCA_020442225.1 Hyphomicrobiaceae bacterium
TCCTTGGTCGCCTGCTCGATGCCCGACATGGCGACACCGGCGAGCTCGCCCGCGCGCTCCAGCACCTGGATCGAAGCAACAGTGGTGCCGAGCGACTGCGCGAGCTTGGCCTGTGCATCGACGGTGGCGAGG
Organism: Hyphomicrobiaceae bacterium; assembly: GCA_020442225.1. The sequence goes on from JAGRKR010000013.1 coordinate 133, forward strand.
CCGGAGCGGACCATGGCAATGCCCGAGGCGGCAGCCGCGGCGACGGCTGCCGCGGTCGCGATCTTGACCCGCGCCGAGAAGGCGGCGAGGCGGGCATTCGCCGCCTCCATCTCGCGCCCGAGCCGGCCGAAGCCGCGGTTGCCGGCCTCGCCGACGCCTTCGAGCTCGGCCCGCACCTCGCGTCCGCCGACCACAGCGAGCCGGACGCTAACGCGTTTTTCAGCCATGGCTGTCTCCGGTCGCTTCGTTGAGCTTGCGGACCATCACCGCCTCGATTTCTGGCAGCAGCTCGGCCGCGGCCATCGGCTCGATGCCGAGCGCCGCGGCGAGCGCCAGCGCCGCGCCCATGTCCCACCCGATCACCGCGCCGGGAATGATCCGGAGCTGGCCGCCGAGGCGACCCACCAGGTCCCAGACCTGCCAGCCCTCAAAGGTCTCCGGACGATTCAGCCGCGCCGGGCAGTCCGGGCACGCCTGGCCGCAGGCTGCGCAGTAGCGGTCGCCCCCGCCGAAGTGCCAATCGGCGAGGGCGCGGAGGAGTTTTTTTCCGCGTCCAGCAAGAGGCCCTTCGAGACGTAGGCGGCCTGGAACGCCTCGAAGATCGGCCAGACCTCGAGCAGTGCGTCGATGCCCGCGGGCGTGACCGGAACCGGGTTGCCGTCGGCGTCACCGACGCCCTCCCACTCGGAGACGGCGATCCGCGCGATCGCCTTGGCGAAGACCAGCGCCCGCTCCTCGTCGGTGGCCGTGGCGGGCAGCGTCTCGACGGCGGCGTCGCTGCGTGCGGCCACCATCAGCGCGGTGGTCAGCGGCGCAAGCCTCAGCCGCACACCGTAGCCAAGGTCGAGCCAGCGCGGCTCTGCGGTGAGGTCGAGCCTCAGCATGGATCAGTACTCCTCGACGTCGTTGACAAGCGTGGCGGTGCACATGCGGCCGACGCCCGTGTCCCGGGCCGCCTGCCAGTCGAAAGTCGCCTGCACGCCCTGCGGGCCGGCAATCTCGATCCGCGGCCGCGGCAGGTAGACGGCGTGCACGGTGAAGGTGAAGCTCTCTCCCGACGGCAGCGCATAGGCGAACTTCAGCTCGCAGTGGTCGCCGGCGATCGCCTGGTTAACGAGCGTGCTGTCGGCGAAGCGCACCTCGACCTTGCCGGTTAGGGCGGCGATGGACGGATCGGCGCCGTCGATCTTGCCGTCGCTCCGGATCGTCTCGATGCGGTCGAGGTTGTTGGCGTAGGTGATCTCGGCCGAGACGACGTTGCCGAGCGCCGTGCCGTTGCGGGTGATCGAACCGTTGAAGTGCCCGAAGCGCTGGAGTGCCACCTCCGCAGGCGTTCCGGCCGCCGTCGTCGTGCCGACCGTTTCGCCCTGCGCAACCAGCTTCGCCGTCGCGGTCAGCAGCCCCGAGCGCTGCAGCTGCCAGCTGAGCTGGTCGAGCACGCATCCGGAGTACATCGCGAACCGCGGCACCTCGGGCATCGCCGTCTCGATCGACAGCGACGGCAGGGTCCAGCCGCCGGAGCGGAACTCGTGGGTCCAGGGGCCAGCGCCGCTGGTGATCGGGTTGCCGAAGGCCGCCTTCAGCCAGA
>JAGRKR010000117.1:0-15277 GCA_020442225.1 Hyphomicrobiaceae bacterium
CATGCCCGGCATGGCGGCATCGACCAGAGACACGTGGCTGTTGGGCGCCCCGCCGAAAGCGGTCGAGGCTCCGGAGAAGAGCTTCGCCTGGGTCGCCACCTGGGCGTGGATCTCCATGCCGACGACGATCTCCCAGGGGCCGGATGTCCCCTCGACGAGATTCTTCGGCTTGGCTGAGTTGGCTCGGTCCTGCATGCTCCGCCCCTTGCGCGGGTCGTTGATGGGCTTTGCCGCCTCAATAGACCAGGAACGCGCCCAAGGGAACATGCCATGCGCGCCCGGCCCGAGGGCCGGGGGTCAGGAACCGGTGTGCGGGAGCCGAACGCGCCGGACGCCGATTACCAGCCGAGCTTGCGCCGCACGGGATCCATGATGTTCGAATAGTCGTCGGTCCACACCCGGCCTGCCGGTCCGGCTTCGGCCTTCGACCAGCTCGTGTCGGCGGAGATCCGGCCGACATGCTCCGGCCGCCGGGCGGCGATCGCCACGTGCGCGCGCGCCTGCAGCGAGGCCGCGAACGGGGGCAAGACCGCCTGATCGCGCTTGTGCCAGGCCATCAGGCCGGCCGCGCCGGCAGCCCCCGCCACCACCTGGTCGAGCAGCATGTGGCGGTTGGTGATGTTGAAGACGATCGCGCCTTTCGGCGAGAGCTTGGCCGCATACATGGCCAGCGCCTCCGCCGTCAGCAGATGCACGGGCACCGCATCGGAAGAGAACGCATCGAGGATGATGAGGTCGTAACCCGGCTTGGCCTCGGCCAGCGTCAGCCGCCCGTCGCCCAGCACCACAGGCGCACCGGGGGCGCAGGCCGTGAACGAGCGGAACACCGAGCGGTCACGCGCGATGCGCACCACCTCGGGGTCGATCTCGAAGAACTCCCAGCCCTCCCCGCTCCTGGCGTGACAGGCGAGCGAGCCCATGCCGAGGCCGACGACCGCCACGCGGCCGAGCTTGCCCCCATGCACCTGACGCGCCGCCTCGATGGCCGCCGCATAGGGACCGCCGCGATAGAAATAGCTGGCAGGCTCCGGTCGGCTCTTCACCGGCGCACCGTCCGCCGTGCGCACCCATTCCGCCCCGTGCACCGTGCTGCCGTGCACGAGGTAGCGGGCCCGCCCGTCCTCCGTCTGGCGCACTGTGTGGACGGCGAAGAAGCTGCGCGTGCGCGAGACGATCTCGGAGCCGTTCATGCCGAGCTGCTGCAGGAGCACGGCGAGAACCGTGGCCGCCACCAGCCGCAGCGGCGCCTCGCGCGAGATCACGATCGTACCGGCCAGGACGAGCAGAGCCCCGAGGCCGACGAGCATCGGCAGCACCACGCGCCCGGCCTGCAGCGCCACGAACGCCAGCGCCACCGCGCCAGCGATAATAGCCACGCGCGCGATGCCGACCCTGCGCACCTCGGCGCGCAGGCCCGGCCGCGCCAGGGCAGCCGCGATGATCAGCAGCGGATATTCGAGAATGTCGTTGAAGATCGCAGGGGCCACCAGGCTCGCGAAGACGCCGCCGAGCACGCCGCCGAGCGAGACGTAGAGATAGAACTCGGTCAGCCGGCTCGCCTGCGGACGCCGGCGGTAGAGCTCGCCGTGGCAGATCATGGCCGAGACGAAGAAGAAGCCGAGATGCGCGGCCAGCACCACGCCGAGCGGCGCGATGCGCGGCAGCACGACGATGGCCACCAGCACGGCCAGCACCGCTGGCTGCAGTGCCAGGAGCTTGACGTGCAGACGCTCGCCGCGGCTCGAGAACGCGAGGACGAAGGTCAGCAGGAACAGCGCCAGGGGCAGGACCCACAGCAGCGGCACGGTTGCGATGTCCGTCGAGATGTGGGCGGTGACCGCCACCAGCAGCGCGGACGGCACGAAGGCGAGCGCAATCCACGCGGCCCGCTTCTGCCAGCCGATGGCCGCGCCGACATCGCGAGCCTGCGACGGCTTCAGGCAGGCCCCCGCCGCGGCGCTGCCGCTCATGGCGACGAAACCGGAAGCGGCAATGCTGACGGCGAGAAGCACGAAGCCGACGCCCCAGAGCGTGCTTTGGGTCTTGAGCGCCAGCCACGGCTCGATCACGAACGGATAGGCCAGCAGGGCGGCGAAGCTGCCGAGGTTGGACGCGCCGTAGAGGAAATAAGGATCGCCCGCGTGGGCGTGGCCGCTGCGCGAGAACCAGGCCTGCAAGAGCGGACCATTCGCCGACACCGAAAAGAACGGCAGTCCGACGGACAGCGCGAAGACGCCGATCAGCCAGAAGGCCTGGCCCTGGCTCGGCGGTGCGCCGAGCGTCTGATCGAAAGCGATGGGCAGCCCGACGAGCGCCACGACGGCGCAGACGCCGACATGGGTGAGGACCGCCTGGCGCGGCGTCAGCGTGCGGTTGAGCGCGTGGGCGAAGCCGTAGCCCGCCAGCAGCACGGCCTGGAAGAAGACCATGGCCACGGACCACACCGCCGGCGTCCCGCCGAGCTTGGGCGTGACCATCTTGGCGAACATCGGCTGGACTGCGAACAGAAGGAACGCCGAGAGGAAGATCGTGACCACGAACACCGGCAGGACCAGCCGCTCACGCCATGCGCCGAGCTTGCCCGGAACCGCGCCCAGACCATCCGACATGCTCATTGACGGCAAACTCCGCTTTCGCGTGCGGTCGGGGCTGGCTGGAAACGCCGTGCGGTCCCATGCGAGCCTCGAGCGCGCCCTACCTCTTCGATCGGAGCGTCGGTCACGACGTCGAGGGACTGCGCGAGCGCGCCCTCCAACATCGATCGCGCCCCAGCGCGGCACGTACAGGCCAATGGAGCAGCCGTCACCGCCCCCCAATCGCCTGCACCCGACGAAACACGACGCGCCGCACCCGCGTGCGGTCGCTCGCATCCTCGTCAGACTGCCTACGATACGGAGAAAGCCGTTAAGAGCGATTTAGCGCTATTCGAGTTGCATCGGCCGCGACAGGCCGCTCGCCCCGTGCGGGGCCGCTGCGCGCATGCCGAAGCGCCATCACGACGGCCTGCACACGCGTCGCCACGCCGAGTTTCCGCTTCACGTTCTCGACGTGGTAGTTCACCGTCTTGGCGCTGATGTCGAGGATGCGGCCGATCTGCCAGTCGGACTTTCCTTCAGCGATCCACATCAGGCATTCCCGCTCGCGCTCGGTCAGGCCGATCGCCCGCTCGCGCGCCCTGGCTGCCAGCACGGACAACCGGCAGTGCGCCAGGGTCGCCGCCATCGTCAGCGCGGTCCGCTCTGCCCGGCACGGCGCCTTGCCCTTGCCGCCGATGCTGACCACACCGAACTCGCCGCCGGCATCGAAAATGGGCACGACGAAGCCACAGTCCATGCCGTACCCGGCGGCATGTTGCATGACCTCCTCTTCCTCCGGATCGAGCCGCCTCCCGCCGACCGCTTCCGCCCAGGTGAAGGGCACATCCGTCCGCGCCAGCGCCCGGCAGATGGGATCGACATGAAAATAGCCGCGCGCCACGTACTCCCGCACCCACGCCTCCGGCCGCGTGCACATCAGCAGGGACCCGGGGTCGGGCGCCCCCATCTCGTCGAACTGGACGCACACGACATTCGACCAGCCGAGCCTCTGGACGAGCTTCTGGAAGTGCTCCGCGACGACCGCAGGCGATCTCAGCCCCGCAACGCGCTCGACGAACGCCAGCGCCAGTTGGCGGGGGTCGGCAATGTCCTGTGACAAGCTGCTGCGCATTCCACTTCCCATCGCAGAGCGTCGAGCAACGCGGCCGACCAGTCACCGAGCGAACATCGGATGCATGTCCGAGATGCGAGAATGAATTGGGAAGAGTTTCCTTGTCAATGCCAAACGATGGGCTCACTGCGCTCGCGTCCCCGGCTCTCACTCACTAGACTGGCGCCGATCACGGGCCGACGGGAGTGGGGCATGAGCGAGACAGAGACCTACGAGATCTTCGCCATCAAGTACGGCGAGCGCACCCAGCGCATCCGCGCGGAAAATTTCATCATGGCCGACAATCACGACGCGCCGGAGCCACTCGACTTCTTCGTCTGGGTGATCCGCAACGAGACGCGCACCATTCTCGTCGATACCGGCTTCGACCGGCGCGAGGCCGCCCGCCGCGACCGCTCCGTTCTGCGCGAGCCGGTCGAGGCGCTGGCCCTGCTCGGGATCGATGCCGCAAAACTCTCCACCGTCATCGTCACGCATCTCCATTTCGACCATGCCGGCACGCTCGACGCCTTCACCGGGGCGACCTTCCATCTACAAGCCGCCGAGATGGCCTTTGCGACGGGTCCTTGCATGTGTCACCCGCACATGCGCGCGCCCTTCACCGCCGATCACGTCTGCGCCATGGTGCGCAACGTCTATTCGGGGCGTGTCGTGTTCCACGACGGCGACGGCGAGGTGGCGCCGGGCGTCAGCGTGCATCACATGGGCGGCCACAGCCGGGGGCTGCAGGCCGTGCGCGTGATGACGGCGCGGGGCCCGGTCATGCTGGCCTCCGACGCCTCCCACTTCTACGAGCACGTGGAAACCGGTAAGGTGTTCCCGATCGTCGTCAACGTCGAGGAGACGCTCGAAGGCTACAAGCGCCTGAAGCGCCTCGCCGCCTCTCGCCAGCACATCATTCCCGGGCACGATCCTCTGGTGCTCAGACGCTATCCCGCTCTCTCGCCTGCGACCGCGGGTATCGTGCACCGGCTCGACCTCCCGCCCCAGACCTGACGCGCGCCCCGACCCAGCACTGCCCCCTACAGGAGACCGGCCTTGCCCGAGCATGTTCTGTTGATCGTCGCCGGCGCGCTGGCCGGTGGCTTCGTGCTCGGCCTTACGGGCTTCGGCAACGGGCTCACCGCCTATGGGCTGTGGCTGCACGTGCTGCCGCCGCAGCTCGGGGCGCCGCTCGTCGCGATCGGCTCCATCATCGGGCACATGCAGACGTTTCGCGGCCTCAGGCATGCCATCCATCCGCGGCGCTTCTGGCCCTTCATCATCGGCGGCCTGCTCGGCGTGCCGATCGGCACGTGGCTGCTCGGCGTGATCTCCACACCGGCCTTCAAGCTGTTCGCGGGCGTCGTGCTCGCCGTCTACTCGATCATCTCGCTGGCCGGCGGGCTGAATTTCACGCTCAAGCGCGAGAACCGTATCCTCGATGCGATCGTCGGCTTCATTGGCGGCATCGGCGGCGGCCTCGCGTCCCTCTCCGGACCGCCGCTCACCATCTGGTGCGGCCTCAAGGGCTGGCCCAAGGACGAGCAGCGCGGCACCTATCAGCCGTACAACTTCGCGATGCTGGTGGCGGCTATGGTCTCGTTCGCCATTGCCGGCCTGCTCACCGCGACCTTCTGGAAGCTCGCCCTGCTGACCGTGCCGCCGACCATGGCCGGCGTCTGGCTCGGGCGGCTGCTCTATGGCAAGGTCGACGACGCCGTTTTCCGCAAGATCGTGCTGGCGCTGCTGACGTTGTCAGGCATAACGCTCGTCTGGGGCAATCTCTGAGAGCCGCCGTTACGCGCGGCCCCGCGCCGCCAGATCGCGCTCGCGCGCCCGAAGCTCCACGCGCCGCACCTTGCCCGTGATGGTCATCGGCAACGCCTCGACGAAGCGGATGTGGCGCGGATACTCGTGCGCCGCCAGCCGCTCGCGCACGTGCGCCTGGATGGCCACGGCGAGCTCGGGCGACGCCACCTCGCCGCTGTTGAGCACGAGATAGGCCGTCACCGCCTCCCCGCGCACGGCATCGGGCGCGCCGACGACGCCTGCGAGCGCCACGGCGGGGTGCGAGACGAGGCATTCCTCCACCTCGCCCGGACCGATGCGATAGCCGGCCGAGGTGATGACGTCGTCGTCGCGCCCCTTGAACCAGAAATAGCCGTCCGCGTCCTTCACCGCGATATCGCCGAGCAGACACCAGTGACCGCGGAACTTCGCCTCGGTGGCGGCCGGCTGCCGCCAATAGCCGAGGAACATGACGGGGTCCGGCCGCCGGACGGCGACGACGCCTTCGCGCCCCGGCGGCAGCACCGCGCCGCTCTCGTCGACGATCTCGACGACATGACCGGGAATGGCCCGCCCCATCGAGCCCGGTCGCACCGCGAAGAGATCCGGCGCATTGCCGACGACGAGATTGACCTCCGTCTGGCCGAAGAACTCGGCGATCGTCAGGCCGAACGTCTCTCGCCCCCAGGCGATCAGGTCGCCGCCAAGCGTTTCCCCGCCGGTGCCGAGCGTGCGCAGGGCGAAGGCGTAATGGAGCCGTGGCGCCGCCACCTGACGCATGAGCCGCAGGGCCGTTGGAGGCAGGAAGACGTTGCGTACGTGGTGACGCGCCATGAAGTCGAAGGCCCAGTCCGGCTCGAACTTGCTGCGGGTCGCCGCGACCACGGGAACGCCATGGTAGAGTGAGGGCAGCAGGACATCGAGCAGACCACCCGCCCAGGCCCAGTCGGCTGGCGTCCAGAAGCGATCACCTGCCCGCGGGAAGCCGTCGTGGGGCACCATGACGCCCGGCAGATGGCCAAGGAGGACACTCTGCGCATGCAGGACGCCCTTGGGATTGCCGGTGGTGCCCGAGGTGTACATCAGCAGCGCCGGATCGCAGATCGCGGTATCGGCCGTCTGGAACGACGCGGCCCCGTGGGCGACGACGCGCCAGAACTCGTGCGCCGGCGGCGACGCCTCCGGCCCGACCACCACGACATGGCGCAAGCTGGCGATCGCGGCCAGAGTGCCGGCGAGCCGCGCATGCGCTGCGGCACTGGTGACAAGCAGCACTGCCGCGCTGTCCGCGAGGCGAAAGCCGATGGCATCCGGCCCGAACAGGCTGAACAGCGGCAAGGCAACGGCGCCCACCTTCTGCACGGCCACGTGCGCAACGAGGCATTCGACGCCTTGGGGCAAATGGATCGCCACGACGTCGCCCCGGCGGACGCCGAACGCGACGAGGGCGTTGGCGAAACGGTTGGCCGTCTCCCGCACCTTGGCGAACGTCCACGTCTCGACGGCTCCGTCGGCCGTCTCCACGAGCAGGGCCGGCGCCTCGGGGGTGCGGGCGGCATGACGGTCGACGATCTCGGCGGCGATGTTCAGGCGCGCCGGCAGCTCCCAGCGGAACGAGTGATAGACCTCCTCGTAGCCGGAGCCTGCGAGGTGCATGCGCGTCCTCCCCGTTCTCGGAGGCTGTCCCCGGCCGGCCCGGCGCACAGCGGAGCGCCGAACGCGCCGGCCCGGGGATGACGACGCAGGCCGCGCCGCCGCCTCAGCGCTTGGGCTTCATGCCATCCAGCATACGATAGGTTGCCAGCTTGCGCTCGAGGATCATGTCCTTCACCGTCGGCGCGTAGGCGGCCATGTGCGGGCTCGTCTTGTGCGCCTCGAAAGCGGCGTCGTCGACGTAGACCTCGAACAGGAACACGTTGGCCGCGTTCTCCGGATCGACGGCGACGTCGAACTGCAGGCACCCCGGCTCCCTCTCCAGCGCGTTCCTGGCGTGACCCAGGATGGCCTTGTGGAACTCGCCAGCCCGCTCGGGCTTGATCTTGAAATCGACAGTCACGACCAGCATCTGGCACTCCTCCCTCGTCTTTGGCTCATCCTTCTGTCCAAGCCCGCCGAGCCGCCTCTGTCAAGCTATCCACCGTCAATCACCGGCGTCGGCAACCATTCCCGGGCATTGGCTTGCAAATATCAGTGGTCACGAATATTTTAGCAGCCTGGAATACCGCATCGGCCCCATCCGCCCGCGGGTGGCGCTCGAGGGGCAAAGGACCGGCGCATGAGCGAGAATGCACTCGAAGGACTCGACACGCAGGGCCACGCCCCGCCACTGCTCGAATCCATGCGCGCCGCCGCCGAGGAGGCGGCCGAGCTTCTGCGCTCGATCGGCAGCCCCTATCGCCTGATGATCCTCTGTCTGCTCATGGAGCGCGAGAAGACCGTCACGGAGATCTGCGACGCCATCGGCGCCCGCCAGAGCCTCACTTCGCAGCACCTGACGCGCCTGCGGCTCGACGGCCTGGTGAAAGCCGAGCGGCGCGGCCATTTCGCGTACTATTCCCTCACCGACACGCTGGCGAAGGACATCGTGGCGACCCTCTACCAGCACTATTGCGCGAAGAACCCGAAAACTTCCAAATCGTCGGGTAGCAATTGATGACCGCGCCACCGGGCAAATACCCCGGGGCGCCGTGCCTGAAGACGGCCGAGACCGTCGCGCTCGAGGAGGACGGCCCATGCTGCCTGCGGCTTGCGCGCGCGCCGCGCAGATCGTGCGATATGCTCTGCTGATGTTGCTCGGCCTGGCGGGAGAGACCGCTCTGGCGGACGAGAAGGCCGATCGTATGATGCGGCTCGGCCGCCACCTCGCCCAGGAATGCACCTCGTGTCATCGCCTCGATGGGGCTTCGAGCGGCGCCATCCCGAACATCCTCGGGATGCACAAGGACGATTTCATCGCCACGATGCAGTTCTACAAGACCGGCGCCCGCACGAACCAGGCCATGGTCTCCGTCGTGCAGAGCCTCAGTGCCGAGGAGATCGAGGCACTGGCCATATTCTACGGCGCCCAGAAGAAGCCGCCCCGGCGCTGAGCGCCCCGCCCCACACGGAGCGGGCAACGCAGGCACGCCGTCGCGCATTCGCGACTGCGGTTCGGCTCGTATTCACACACGGCCCTGCCCGCGAAACCAGGCGACGCCGAGCATTCGACGGCCAGCACCCAACGGCCGACCTTCGCCGGCCGCACGGCATGCAAAGGGGTCCGGACGCGCGTCCGGCCCCCCTCGTTGGCAAGCGCGCTGGCCTGGCGTGATCAGCCCTTCTTGCGCGCGGGCTTCTTGGCCGGCGCCGACTTGGCGAACACGTCCGTGACGATGCCGGCGTACCAATCGACCGACTCGAGGTAGTTCTGCCGGCGCACTTCCGCCGTCTCGCCCGGCTTGGAGACGAAACCGCCGCTCGCCTTGAGAATGCCGCCCTCGGGCTTGTAGCTCGCACCGACCTTGATGCTGTCGTTGGGCGCCACCAGGGACCAGCAGGTGTTGCGGAAGCGCGGGGCGAACTTCTCCTTCTTGGCGAGTGCCGCCAGGATGTCGCTCGCAACCACCCTCGCCTGGCTGTTGGCCGAGAAACCGGACTTCGGCATCTGCGTGGCGACCGAGGCATCACCGAGAACATAGACGTCCTTGGCTTTGGTCGAGGCGAAGGTGTCGGGCACCACCGGGCACCAGTCGCCCTGCGTCAGGCCGGCCTTGAAGGCGATCTGACCGGCGCGCTGGGCCGGCACGATGTTGGCGACGTCGAACTTGATCTTCTCGCCCGACTTCGTCTCGACCATGCGCGCCCGTGGGTCGACACGCGCCAGAGCGAAGTTGTCGATCTCCGTCGTCAGCCGCACGTCGATGATGCCCTTGTAGTACTTCCCGTAGGCTTCCATGAACGCCGGCTGCTTGGAGAAGCTCTTCTTGGGATCGAGCACGATGAGCTTCGATTTCGGCTTATGCGTCTTGAGGTAGTGCGCGATCATGGCCGCGCGCTCGTAGGGACCGGGCGGGCAGCGATAGGGATTGGGAGGCGCGGCCAGGACGACCACACCACCGTTGCGCATCTTCGTGAGTTGGCGCTTCAGGAGCTGGGTCTGCGGGCCCGCCTGCCAGGCGTGGGGCAGCGTTTGAGCCACCTTCACGGAGTAGCCGGGGACGGAGTCGTACTTGATGTCGATGCCCGGCGAGACCACGAGCTTGTCGTAGGACAGCTTCTTGCCGCTGCGCAGCGAGACCACGCGCTTCGACGTGTCGACGCTGGTCGCCCAGTCGCGCACGATCTTGATGCCCATCTTGCGCAGGTTCGAATAGGAGTGCGTGATGGAGTCGAACGAGCGGAAGCCGCCGAGATAGAGGTTGGAGAAAAAGCAGGTGGTAAAGCGACGGTTGACCTCGATGAGCGTCACGTCGAGCTCTGGCGCGCCCTTCTTGACGTAATGCGCCACGGTGGCGCCGCCTGGTCCGCCGCCGATGATCACGACCTTGGCACGCCCTTGGGCGTAAGCGATGGGCGCGAGGCTGCTGCCCGCGAGAACGGATGCGCCGGCGGCACCCGCCAATTTTGCGAAATCGCGTCTGCTAAGCTCTGACATTGCCCGTTTCCTCCTCCAGTAGAATGTCCGTTCTTATTTCGGTCGAGGTCGCAACCGCCGATTTTCGTGTCCAAGGACTATCCGGTCAATGCGCCCTGCATTCAATCGGAAAGTCGCCAGTGCGACATAGCACCTACGTCTAAATCCCGTGCCGACGGCCGACACGAGGCATGCCCGCCGCGCTACGGCTCAGCGGCCGATGGCGGGTGCGGGTGCTCGATAGCCGGCCTTCTCGAGAATGGGCGCCAGCATGCCCCAGAAGAAGTCGGCGCCGGGATAGCCGACGAGGCGGCCGACCTCGACGCCATCCCTGACGACGATGAAGGTCGGCGAATAGAGGACGCGGCTGTAACGCTTGGCCTCCCCCGCGCCGCGCTGCAAACGCACGATCGGCGCGAACCGCCCCTCGTCGGAGCGGTCGTAGGCGACGCCGACTTCCCGTTCCCAGCGCGCGCAATAGGGGCAGCCGACGTCGGCGATCATCAGAAGGCGCGCACCTGAGGGCACACGCGCCTCGGCCGCTGCAGCCGGCAGGACATGATGCGCCGCGGCAATGGCGATCAGGACAGCCAGCGCCACCAGTCGCCCGACAAGCGATCCGACCACTGGTCGTCCAGCCGTGCGCAGCCTGAAGTGCGTCACCCGTCTCGCTCCATCATCGGCTGCGTTCCCGTCGAACCCGCAGCCGTCACGATCCCCGCGGCCGCCTCGACGAGTCCTGCGGAGAAACACCCCGGACGCATTTGCATCAGCATATTCTAATATGCTACGTAAAAGAGGCAAAGGGTGCGTGCCCGACGATGGCTCTCGCGTGAGCCAGAGGGGATGACCCGGTGCGCTGGGCGCGGGGTGGTGTGTGCTTGTCATACACGCAAGTGTTCCAGTCTGCATGTGGTCGCGTCTCATGCCGTCGTACCGGCCGAACAGCCGACGCGCCGGCCAGGGCGCTGAGTGCAGCTCATCGGATGAGGGCTGATTTCGACCCGACCCCGACAACACGGTTCCATAACGCCGGGAAACTCGAGAGGAAACAATGCGCGACATGATCAGGCTCGAACAGCTCGATCGCCGAGACTTTGTCTTGGGATCCGCGGCTGTCGCGGCCCTCGCGGCGATTGTGCCGCTGGGCTCGATGGCTCACGCCCAACAGAAGAGTGGTGGCTGGCAGGCCCTGCTCAAGGAGATCGCCGGCGACGCCACGCCCGCAACCGCCAAGATCACGATCCAGCTTCCCGAGATCGCCGAGAACGGCAATACGGTGCCCTTCTCCGTGGCCGTGGACAGCCCCATGACCGACAAGGATTACGTCAAGACCGTGCACGTGATCTCGACCGGCAATCCGCTGCCGCATGTGGCGTCGTTCAACTTCACGCCGGCCTCGGGCAAGGCGGGCGTCTCCAGCCGCATGCGGCTCGGCAAGACGCAGGACGTGCTCGTCGTCGCGCAGATGAGCGACGGCAAGTTCTACATGGGCAAGCGCCTGGTCAAGGTCACGATCGGCGGCTGCGGCGGCTGATCAGGGAGGAAAGCAACAATGTCGAAGCCACGCATCAAGATTCCCAGCTCCGCCAAGGCCGGCGAGGTCATCGAGATCAAGACCCTGATCCAGCACACCATGGAGACGGGACAGCGCAAGGGCGGTGATGGCAAGCTCATCCCGCGCAACATCATCAACAAGTTCACCGCGACCTTCAACGGCAAGGAGGTCTTCAGCGCGAAGATCCATCCGGGCATTTCCTCCAACCCCTACCTCGCCTTCTTCATGAAGGTGGCGGGTCCTGGAGAGATGCAGTTCACCTGGGTGGACGACGCCGGCAAGACCTACTCGGACAAGAAGTCCATCAAGGTCGGCTGACGGTCCGCCGATACTGCGCCACCCGAGGAGCCCGGAGCGATCCGGGCTCTTTGCTTTGGCGGGCCGCGGCCAGGCGCCAGGCGCCTTTCGACAGGGAGCGTCACCATCGCCCCTTGACCTCGCCGCGCCACGCGTGAAGATCGCCAGCATACCGCGCGTCGCCCTGTCCGCCTTTCCTGCTCCCCGGTCGACACGCACCGAGCACCAGCAAGCCGCGACGCGGCCGACGAGATTGGGCGCGCGGGCTGCCGCCGCCCCGTGGCAAAGGAGGCCGTCATGGCTGATGATCCGATCCCCGCGCAACTCTGCCCCTATCAGGTGACGCTGGAAGGCGGCCGGACCTACTCCTGGTGCAGTTGCGGCCGTTCGAAGAAGCAGCCGTTCTGCGACGGCTCGCACAGGGGCACGGGACTGGAGCCGGTGCGTTTTGTGGCCAGCGCCACGGGTACGGTCAACCTGTGTGGGTGCAAATCGACCGACGACCAGCCCTTCTGCGACGGCTCGCACAACGTGCTCTAGATCCACGGACCGGCGAAGCGCGGGCCTCCGCCCCCGTCTCGACCGATCGCCCCCTAGCGCGTCGCCTCGGCCCGAGCGCTCCGGCGCAGGGCCGCCGCGCCCTTCAGCCGCTCCGGACGCCAGCGGAGCGGCGCCTCCCCGATCAGACCCGGCCCCAGCTTGCGTCCCACCTGCTCGAGCTTCGTCGGGTCAAGGCTCCACAAGCCTGCCAGACGCAGCACATCGTCCTCGCCGGGAACATGCGCGGGATCCTCGGCGCCAACGTCCTCGCCAGTGCGCGCGCGCCCGGCCCGAGCACGCGTCGCAACGGCCGGCTCATCCTTCGACGCCTTGCCCTTGTTCCACAGGACACCGTCCTCGCCGGCCGCGTAGGCGCGCATCAGTCGTCCCCCGGCAAGACGCGCCCAGGCGGTCAGGCCGATCGGTGGGCAGGTCACGAAATACTGCACCTCCGGATAGATCTTGGCGAGGTCGAGCAGCAGCGGCATGGCCTTGTCCACGAAGCGCCGGCCCACCGGAGTCGGCAAGGCGATGCCCACGACGAAGGACCAGCCATCGACGGGTGGCGACACGAACAGCAGGCTGTCGGAGAAGCGATCGTCATAGGTGGTGGCGATGCCCGAGCGCCAGTTGGCGGCGCGCACCTGCTCCAGCCCCAGCACGTCCGCCAGCGCACTCGTGTTCTCGGTGCGGACGGCCAGCCATGCCGTGTTGTAGCCGAAGGCATGGGGTGAATCCGCGCGCCGGCGCAGGCGCGGCAGCATTCGATGCATGCCGGGCACCAGCACCAGCCCCGCGACCAGCACCGTGATGAGCACCATGATGGTTATGACGACAAGCACCGACGATTCCCCCGCCCGGTGACCTGTATCCTTATGTGACCGGGCGATTGCAGCCGCAAGCTTCTTCGCGGCCTCTGGGGATAACGCCCCCGTCCGGGCCGTTCCCGGCCGCCCGCAAAACGCGATCGCCCCCTTGAACGAAGAGCGGCCGCCCGGTGGGAGGCGGCCGCTTCAGCTTCGGGGACCGGGGGACTGAGATCCCCGTGCACCCTCTCGCGAGAGGTGCGGTACGACGGGGTTAGAACGTGATCTTGGCCGTCGCCACGAAGCGCTCGTCGCACTGGAACGCCGGGCCCTGGCAGAACCGGTTGGCGAAGCCCGCACCGGCGTTGTTGCTCTTGATGTTCGTATCCCAGTAGCGGAAGTCCAGCGTCAGCTTGTCGACCGCGAACGCTATACCGGCATTCCAGTAGAGGTAATCGTCGGCGCCGTTGCCCACGAGCACCTGGTAGCGGGCATCATCTCCGGTCTGGTAGCCGAGCGTGCCGGAGATGGTCGGCGTGAAGATCCACATCTTCGGCAGGGTCACGGCAGTCGTGCCCTCGATGGTCCAGGTGGCACCGGTCTTGTTCGTGTATTCGGGCGAGTAGAACACCGTCAGGCCGGCGGTCCAGACGTCCTTCACGAGAGAGCCGGAGACGCCCGCCTTGATCTCGAGGTAGTCGAGTTCCCGCTGAGCGGGGTTTCCGGCCGTCACTTTGTCGTAGGCGCCGGGATAGGTGTAATAGATGAGGCCGAGATCGAGCTCGACCGGGCCGAGTGGGATCTTGACGCCGCCGTACCAGTCGATCTCGACGCTGGCGAGATTGACCTGGGAGGTGCCGGCGGCATTGGGAACCTGCAGGAAGTCGAGGTTCGACGCCCACATGCCCAGGTAGAGCCACTTCCAGGTCACGTCGACGCCGCCCTGCAGCGCCGGGTTCTGGGCGGTCTGCGAGAAGCCGCGGAACACGTAGTCGGTGGTGACGCCGATATTGGCCGAGATCTGGATCTCGCGCTTCGGCTCAGGCAACGGCCCGTCCTTGACGCTGCCGGCGAAGGCCGGGCTCGTCGCCATCATGAAAAGGCCTGCCACGCAGGCTGTTCCGAGTTTCGTCTTCGACATTGTGTTGCCTTGCCCCTCTCTGCGTCCGTTCTCTGGCCTGCCGATGCTCCGGCAGCTGCCCTGGTTCGCCCCTGATGCGGTGCTGGCGTTGAAACCGGGCCAACTCCGCCGTGTGAGCCTGACGCCAGGGTTGACTGCTTCCGCCCCATGACGCAACGACGACAAGTAGTTTTTGCGGACTTTCCGGATCATCTGTTGTTGCACTGCAACGCATTGAAAAGAATGATGTTTTTTGGAGCAGAATGTGCCTGTTTTTTATGCACGGAGATGCCGAATACTTCGTCAACGCCGCTGTTTTATGGGCAGCTTACGGAGCGCGGCGGTCTTGGCGTTGATTCTCCCGGGGGAAGTCGCTAGCGCTACAGGGTGAGCAGCGTGGCCCGACTCGGGGGATGGGCCGCCCGATCGTGGCCCATCCCGGCCGCAACAGCCCGGGCGGGGTGGCGGCCAGACCGGTGGCGCTCAGCACGCTCCGACAGCCGCGATATCCTGCAAGGCAACGTCATGGAAGCAGAACGAACCGCACTCGTGACCGGAGCCAGTCGCCGCATCGGCCGGGCCATCGCCCTTGATCTGGCGCGCACCGGCTGGGCTGTGGGGGTCCACTACAATCGCTCGGCCGCGGACGCCCGCACGCTGGTCGATGAGGTCACCGGCGCTGGCGGCCGCGCCGTCGCCCTGGCAGCCGACCTCGACGATCCCGGCGCGCTGGACGGCCTCGTCAGCGCCTGCGCCGAGCACCTCGGCCCGGTGAGTTGCCTCATCAACAACGCATCGCTGTTCGAACACGACACGATCCACGACCTGACGGCCGAGAGTTGGCGCCGTCATATGTCCGTCAACCT
>JAGRKR010000117.1:15353-23474 GCA_020442225.1 Hyphomicrobiaceae bacterium
ATCGACCAGCGTGTCTGGCGCCTGACACCCGATTTCTTCTCCTACACGGCCGCGAAGGCGGCGCTCTGGGCCACCACGCAGATGCTGGCGAAGGCGCTGGCCCCGGGGATTCGCGTCAATGCCGTCGGCCCCGGTCCTGTGCTGCGCAACATCCACCAGACCGAGGCGGAATTCGATCGGGAGTGGCGTGCGACCCCTCTCGCGCGCCAGACGAGCCCCGAGGAGATCGCCGCCGCCGTCCGCTTCATCATTGACGCACCGTCCATGACAGGGCAGATGATCGCGCTCGACGGAGGCGAGCATCTGGCGCCATGAGCACCGGGTGCCAGGCAATGCCGGCGTCGCCAGCAGCAGCCACGGGGCGCCTGCACCGAGACGCGGCACCCGCCATCGCCTGCCAGGCGCGCCTGCAGGACCTTTCCGCCGCCAACCGCATCACAGCCGAGATGCACGGAACACCGAGCCGATGAACGACACCACTTCAGCCAGTCCCTCGCAGTCGCCGCGCGCGCTCGGCGGCCTGCGCCACGTGTTCATCGATCGGCTGACGGTGATGGCGCGGATCGGCGTGCACGCACACGAGAAGTTGCAGCCGCAGCGGCTGATCATCTCGGTCGATCTGACGGTCGATGACGACCGCACCGCCCACCACTCCGACGATCTTGCCTCGGTCGTCTGCTACGAGACCGTCGTGCGGCGAATCGAGGCGTTCTGCCGGGGCGAGCACATCAACCTGTTGGAAACGCTGGCGGAAAAGCTGGCCGAACTGTGCCTCGCCGATCCGCGCGTGCAGTCGGCGCGGCTCCGCATCGAGAAGCCCGATGCCTTCGCCAATGCCGCCGCCGTCGGCATCGCCATCGAGCGCTTCCGCGCCGCGTCGCGCAGCGCCGACTGAGCGATTTCTCCCTCCCGGACGCCATTACGGCCGCATTGCCACAATTGAGCCTCATGCACCCCACACTGAGGCCCAAAACCTCAAGACAATGAAGCTCATAGCTGCCGGCACGGAAACGGGTCGTTTACGTTAATGGCCTAGAAAGAAGACTAAGAAAGTGTCCGTGTCGTTCCGGGACGCCAAACGCATAGTCAGGTTCGGGTGTGTCATGAAGTCGGGTGTAAGAGCCATCAGTCTCGCGTTGCCAGTTCTCCTTGCCCTCCCCTCTCAGGCCTTCGCGGCCAAGCTCCCCGAGATCCTCGTCAGCGCCTCCAATCCGGTGCCGGCCTGCGTCACGCCGGGTCGGCTCAACGCGATGGTGAAGAGCCTGAACCCCTCCGTTGACCGCCGCTTCGAGGAGGTCGCGCGCGCCTACCGCAAGCATGGCCGCGCCCTGGGAGTGCGCTGGGACTTCGCCTATTTCCAGATGCTGGTGGAGACGAACTCTCTGTTCAAGGAAGGCAAGGCACGCCGTGGCGGAGTCAGCCCGGATCAGAACAATTTCGCCGGTCTCGGCGCCGTCGGCGACGATGACGAGGGCGAATCCTTCGACGACATCCAGACGGGCGCCCTCGCCCATCTCCAGCACATCCTGCTCTACGCCGGCGTCACGTCCAAGGCCCCCGTCGCGGAGCGCACCCGCAAGGTGCAGGAGTGGAAGATCGTGCATCCCTGGGCGCAGCGTCTGCGGCGCCCCGTCACCTATCGCGACCTTCTCGGCAAATGGGCCCCGAAGGACCGCCCCTACCATCGCGGCATCGAGCAGATGGCCAAGATGTTCTTCGACGATTTCTGCAAGATCGCCGATCCGGATGGCGGTCTCGACGGCGAAACCATGCAGGTCTCCAAGGTCCGCCCGCAAGCCCCAGCCAAACCCAAGACCCTCGAGGAGCTGACCGGGCCTTCGCCTGATGTGCCGACGCGCTCGAGCCTCGGCGCGGCCAAATTGGCCAAGGCCGTCACGCCGCCGACTCCGCCACCGGCCGTAACGCCGCCTGTCGCGCCGGCCGTCGTCAAGCCGGCCGCCCCCGAGGCGCCCGCCGCAAAGCGTCCTGCCCGCAAGCCGGCCGCCCCGCTGGTCACGGCTTCCGCCGGCGGCGTCGCCCGCCTGCCCGTGCCCAAGCCCGTGCCCGCCATGCAGCCCTGCCGCATCTGGACGGCCAGCTACGGCGGCAAGCGCGCCACGCTCATCAAGTCGGTCACCGGCGCTGTCGTGAACTACACCGTCCTCGACGTGAACGAAGGGGCCGAGGAGCGCGAGACCAAGGCCTTCATCGAGGCCTACGCCCGCGGCGGGGCACTGCTCGCCCGCTACAAGGAGCAGGCCAAGGCCATGCAGAAGGCGTTCGAGCTCTGCCCTGAAGGTTGATCGGTCAGGCTCGCGGGCAGTCCTCGCGGGGCCGTCGAAAGTTGCATGAGGGAAGTTGTGTCCATGGTGGCGTGGAGCGTGAGGCCGTCGAAACTCGCCCGGATCATCCTGGGCGCGAGCATCTTCGTCATCGCCGCCACGACGATGACCGATACGAGCGACGCGCGTCGGCGCAAGCGCGGCGCCAAGAAGGTCGCCTGGCTGGCGCCGCCGAACGCACAGAAGTTGCCGCCGATCCGCATCTCCGCCGCCAATCGCGTGCCGGCGTGCGTGACGCCGGACCGGCTGATGGCGTTCCTCGCGGATCGCAATCCCCGGCTCTACCCGCAGTTCAAGCGCATCGCCTACTACTATCGCCAGCACGGCGAGGCGTGGCGCGTCCGCTGGGACTATGCCTTCTTCCAGATGCTGCTCGAGACGAACTTCCTGAGCTACAAGACCGGCGGCGGACGCTGGGGTGACGTTCGCATCTCCCAGAACAACTTCGCCGGCATCGGCACGACCGGCGGCGGCGTTCCCGGCGACGCTTTCCCGACCGTTTCGGCCGGCGTGCTCGGCCAGATCCAGCACCTTGTCGCCTACTCCGGCGAGCGTGTGGCGAAGCCCGTGGCCAAGCGCACCGCCGATATGCAGGATCAGATAATCGCCATCTCGCTCCGGCTCGGGCGGACCGTCACGTTCAACGACCTGACGCGCCGCTGGGCCGTTGATCGTCGCTACGGACGCTCCATCGCCTGGGTCGCCGATCGCTTCTTCTCCAAGTACTGCAACGGCCGCGACAGCGAGCCGACCGTCGTCGCCGAAACGCGCAAGCCGAAGCCGAGCATCAAGCCGTCGCCGGAGCGGATCAAGCTCGCGACCGCCAGGCCCGACGAGAAGGCTGCGCCTGCCGCGCGCCGTCTCCCCGCGCCCGACGGTACACCCGGCATCGGCGGCACGGCCGCCGTGAAGGTCGGTCTGCGCACGATCTCGCCGCCGCATGTCCCCGCGCCAGCCGCAGACCCCGCCAAGTGCCGCGTCTGGACAGCGAGCTATGGCGGCGAGAAGGCCATCCTGATCAAGTCGACCAGGGACGACGAGGTGCATTACACCGCCTTGCAGGTCCTCGACGGCTTCGAGCAGACCATGGCCGACACCTACATCGACGTGCACGCCAAGGGTGGCGCCCCCATCGGACGCTACCCAAGCAAGCGTGACGCGCTGATCAAGGCCTTCGAACTCTGCCCGGTGAAGTGAGCGGCCGGGGGGCTGGCCTCCAGTCCCACCGCGTACGGCCCGTGGCGGCCTGCCGGTAGCTCAGAGGATGCAGGGGATGCGGATGCGGCAGCCGGTCGAGCGAGCTGCAATCCGGTCCCGCTTCCTGCTTGCCGTCCGGATCAGCTCCGCCCGACATTCGGCAGCCAGAGCTTGCGCGTGGTGGGCGGCGAGAAGAGCTCCTGGAAATAGAATGGCTCGCCGGGCACCGCCGTCGCCCTGATCTCAACCCGCAGCAGCGCTTCCTTCCGGGGCGTGCGGACCTGACGCGCCAGCTCGCCGGTTGCCTGAACGAGCGAGACGGCATGCTCGATCCGGGCGATCGGCATCCGGCAGCGCTCGCAAAGCAGCAATCGGAAGTTGGCGCCGTGCAACTCGTCGACAGGCAGCGCCTCCATGAGCTTTGCCTGATCGCCCGCCACGAAAAAGCGGCTGAAGGCGGTGAACTCGTGATTGACGTTGATCGCGCGGTCGATGCGCAGCAGTGAGGCGCTGGCGGCCCCGAGGAAGCGAGTCCACGGCCCCCGTTGCTTCGTCCATTCCCGCGCCAGGACCTTCGGATAGGCCGGCAACAGCGTCTCGCTGTCCTCGTCGAAGAACTGGAAGTGCCACGGCTCCGAGATGCGCCAGCTCGCACTGGCGACGAACGTACCGCTCCCCTGCCGGCGCAACAGAATTCCGTCGTCGGCCAGCATGCGCACGGCGCGCTGCACCGTGCCGAGGCTGCACCCCGTGAGCGCGACGAGCTCTTCCTCGGTCGGCAGCCGCGCGCCTTCCGCCCATCGGCCGCTGCGTATCGCCTCCATGAGCGCGATGCGGATCTGCTGATACTTGGGCAGGTCGGCGCGGCCCGGTGGCCAATGATCGCGCAGGACCCCGCCCAGTTCACGGTCGCTCGGTCGCATCGTCACTTCCTGTCCGTAGATGAGCTTGACGTGTCGGGGCATGGTTCGTATCGTGGTGATAATTCCTATATAGGATCTGAGAAAAACACTATAGGAATTTGGGAGGAGCAATCGCTCCGCAGGGATGGCGCAAGTCACGGTCGACAAGGTCTCGAAGACCTATCTGACGGACAATCGCTCCGTCACGGCACTTCACGATGTCTCCCTCGACATGAGGGATGGCGAGTTCGTTTGCGTCGTCGGCCACAGCGGCTGCGGAAAGACGACGCTCCTCAACATCCTCGCCGGCTTTTTGCAGCCCTCGTCCGGGGAAATCCGGGTCGACGGCGTGCCGCGCGAGAAATCCAAGGCCAGCATCGGCGTCGTCTTCCAGGAATATGCGCTCTTTCCCTGGCGCACGGCGCTGCAGAACGTCGCGTTCGGCCTCGAGATGGCCGGAGAGAGCAAGGCCGCGGCCCGCAAGCGCGCCGTCGAGTTCCTCGAACTCGTGCATCTCTCCGAATTCGCCAACGCCTATCCCCACCAGCTTTCAGGCGGCATGCGCCAGCGCGTGGCCGTGGCGCGCGCCATGGCCTACGAGCCGGGGCTGCTGCTGATGGACGAGCCGTTCGGCGCACTCGATGCGCAAACGCGCGAGCGCCTGCAGTCCCTCACCCAGGAAGTCTGGCTGGCGACGCACAAGACCATCTTCTACGTCACGCACAACATCAGCGAAGCCGTGTTCCTCGGGGAGCGCGTCGTCATCATGCGCCCCGGTCCCGGCCGCATCCACGACATCGTGGACATCAAGCTGCCCCGCCCGCGCGACCCGCTGAGCGACGAGTTCATCGACATCCAGCGCCACATCACGCGCGCGATCATGGATCGGGACGAGCGCCATGGTTGAGACCACGACAGAGAAAGCGAGCGCCTTCACGGCGAAGGCCGCTTCCCGCCCACGCCCCTCTTTCAGCGAGAGCACGGCGGGCCGCATCTTCTTCACGCTGCTTCCCTTCCTGCTCATCGCCGTCATCTGGGAAACCGTGGTCTGGTTGCAGGTCTTCCCGCCGGTGCTCATGCCCTCGCTCGGCCGGGTCTTCCAGACGTTCTGGAAAATGCTGCTCAACGGCTCGCTGTTCTATCACGTCGGAGCGAGCGTCGGCCGACTGCTGCTGGGCTTCCTGATCGGCAGCAGCGTCGGCATTCTGATCGGCATCCTGATGGGACAGTCGCGGGCGGCGGAGCGCTTCTTCCTGCCGCTGCTGAGCGCGCTCATGCCGGTGCCGGCGCTCGCCTGGATCCCACTGTTCGTCCTGTGGTTCGGGCTCGGCAACACCGCCACGCTGGCGGTCATCATCTTCGCCGCCTCGCTGCCGACCGCCTTCAATGCCTGGACCGGCGTGAAGACGGCCAACCCGGTCTGGGTCCGCGCCGCCCAATCGATGGGCTGCCGCGGCATGAACATGTTCCTGAAGGTCATCCTGCCGGGCTCGCTGGCCATGATCTTCACCGGCCTCCGCATCGGCCTCTCACAGAGTTGGCGCGCGCTCGTGGCCGGCGAGATGCTCGCTGCCACGACCTGGGGCATGGGCTTCGCCATCTTCGACGCCCGCGAGTTTCTCGCCACCGACGTCATGCTCGTGATGGTCATGATGATCGGGCTCACCGGCTATCTCATCGTCAGCGTGCTGTTCGGCATGATCGAGAAGCACACGGTCGTGAAATGGGGAATGTTGCAGGAAGTGGGCGCTTGAGACCCACGGGGACGGAAACGAGACAGCGAGTTCAACCAGGGAGGTCTGCCATGACCAAGAGGTCTTCGATCAAGCCGGCTGCCGAGCGCGGCAACGTCAGCCGGCGCAACCTGCTCAAGGGAGTTGGCGCGGGAGCAGCCGTCACCGTGGCGGGACCGGCGCTGCTCGGTCTCGGCTCGGCGGCGCATGCGGCAAAGCTCGCCCCGGTCCGGCTCGGCTATCAGTTCCATCTGTGGGGCGCGCCGGCCGTGGTGGCCTTGCGCAAGGGCTTCTTCAAGGAACAGGGGCTGACGATCACGGATCGCAAGTTCGCGTCGGGCAAGGACACGCGCGATGCCATGGTCGCCAACTCCGTCGACATCGGCACCGTCGGCATCACGCCCTTCATCGTCGGCGCCACCCGCGGCGATCTCGCGGCGATCGGCGTCGTCTGCTACGCGGGCAAGACCGGCCTGGTCATGGCCAAGGCCAACGCCGGCATCAAGACCATCGCCGACTTGAAGGGCAAGCGCATCGTCTCGCAGGTCGGCTCGACACTCGACAGCGTCTTCAAGAACGATATCGCCCCGGCAGCGGGCCTCAAGAAGGGTGACTACGAGATCGTCAACGCGCGCTTCGCCGATCACGTGCAAGCCATCGCGTCGGGCTCTGCGCACGCCTTCCTCGGCCTCGAGCCCTTCTGCTCGATCTCGGAGGCCAAGGGCATCGCCGTGCCCCTGACCGACTACTACAAGTACGACCTCATCCCGAACATGCTGGCGGTGCGCAAGAGCTTCCTCGACGCCCAGCCCGACACCTGCCTCGCCTTCCTCAAGGGCTGGCTCAAGGCCGTCAAGGTCTTCGAGAGCGATCAGAAGGCGGCGGCCGACATCATGCTCTCGGTCTACCAGGAGCGGAACTACGGGCTCGATGAGAAGATCATCCGCAACGCGCTCGGGCGCCTCGTCGTCAATCCCAAATACATTCCCGAGCTGCCGAAGTACATCGTCACGCAGGCGACGGCGCTCGTGAAGGCAGGACGGCTCAACAAGGTCCCCGACCCCAAGGCGATCCTGCGCAGCGACCTTCTCGAGAAGGCGATGAAGGGCTGATCTCGACCGCGCATCCTCTGCCAGATCCTGGGGCGCCGGGCGAACCACACGCCCGGCCTCCGTTCATCCAGTCAAGGGAACTCGACGCATGCTCAACTACAAGAGATACGGACACGGCGAGCCGCTGATCCTGCTACACGGCTATGCCGGCGGCATTGCGTATTGGCTGCCGACCGTGATGGGACTGAAGCATGGGTTCGACATCATCGCCGTCGACCTGCCCGGCTTCGCCGGCAGCGCCCACGTGCCTGCACCCGACAGCATCGCCGGTTACGGCAAGGCCGTGATCGAGCTGATGGACCAGCTCGGGGTGAAGAAGGCCTCCATCATGGGCTTTTCCATGGGCGGTATGATCGCGCAGCAAGCCGCACTCGACTACCCCGAGCGCGTGCGTACACTCATTCTCTATGGCTCCTCCGCCATCGGCGATCTGCCTCACCGATTCGAGCCTTGGGAGGCCGCAATCCAGCGCATCGAGCGCGACGGCGTCGAGGCGACGACCGAAAAGACCTCCTCGACCTGGTTCGTCGAAGGCGAGAGCCACCCCTATTTCCCGCTGTGCCGGGAGGCCGGGCGTGGAGCCAACAAGGAGTCCTGCATCCGCGTCATGCGCGCCATGCAGAAGTGGAGCTCGCTCGACCGGCTCAAGGAATTGAAGATGCCGACGCTTATCATCGTCGGTGACAAGGATCGTTCGACCAAGCCTTCGGACTCGATCCTGCTCTGGGAGAACATCCCGGGCTCCCAGTTGTGCATCCTGCCGAACTGCGCCCACGGGACCCACGTCGAGAAGCCCGACCTCTTCAACAAGGTGATCTGCGATTTCCTTGTCGAG
>JAGRKR010000118.1 GCA_020442225.1 Hyphomicrobiaceae bacterium
AAAGCGCTGCGAGAGAACGACCTGGAAGATGTCGCCGGCCGCGATGTACTCCTTGCCGCGACGCACCATCTCCTCGTAGCCCTCGGGCGTCGTGTTCGAGGTCTGCTTGGGGTGCGGGGCGGCCTTGCTGGCAGGGGGAGGCGTGTGCGGCAGGGGCGCTTCGAGCGCGCCGACCACCTCGCCGAGCCGGCGTCGGGCCGCGGCATAGGCTTTGTCTGCGGTCTGGCGTGCGCGCGGGAAGACGGGCGTCACGACGGTCATTTCGTCTTTGAGCGCGTCGAAGATGACCATGACCGTCGGGCGGATGAGGATAGCGTCGGGCAGGCCGAGCGGATCGGGCTTCTCGGTCGGCAGCCGCTCGATCAGGCGCACCGTGTCGTAGGCCATGTAGCCGAAGATGCCGGAGGACATGGGCGGCAGTTCCGGCGGCAGGTCGATGCGCGATTCCGCGATGAGGGAGCGCAGCGCCTTGAGCGTACCTTCCTTGAGCCGCTTGAAGGCGGAGGGATCGCGAGCGGGCGAGCGGTTGATCTCGGCACGGTCGCCGAACGCGCGCCAGATGATGTCCGGCTGTAGGCCGATGATCGAGTAGCGCCCGCGCACCGCGCCGCCTTCGACGGATTCGAGGAGGAAGCTCATGGGGCGGTCGCGGCCGAGCTTGAGCATCGCCGAAACCGGCGTCTCGAGATCGGCGACGAGCCGCGTCCACACCACCGATGGCCGGCCGGCGTCGTAGGCCGCGCGAAATGCCTCGAGCGGCGGCTCGATCTCGACCCCGGCGCTTGCACGTCTTGCGCCCGTCATGGCGCCTCCCTTACTCACGAGCTTGCCCGATGCGCCGGCGCACTACTGCTGCGTCTGACCGACGGCGCGCCTGAGCGCAGCGGAATTGACGCTGACGCCGAACTGAGCCTGCAGACCGGCGAGGTAGCTGCCCATGAGGTCGCCACCGAGCTGGCGACGCAGAACGCCCGCGAGGCGATCGCGCCCCTCCTTGGTCAGAGGCTCCGGCGACTTGACGTCGACGACCTTCACGATCTGTCGCGATTTGCCGTCGGGGCTCTCGGCGACGGCGTGCTCACCCTTGGCGAGCGTGAAACCGCGGCCGATGGCGGCACGTGACAACGCGGGGTCCTGGGCTGTGCGCTTGATCGGCTTCGTGGTGCCGAGCGTGCCGCCGACCTCCTTGGCGATCACCTCGAGCGTCGTGCCCTTCTTGATGCGCTCGAGCATCTTGTCGGCGTACTCGCGGATGCCCTTGCTGCGGGCAGCGGTGGACAACTCCGTGACAATCTGCGCCTTCACGGCGTCGAAGGGCTTTTCCTTGCTGGCGACGACGTTCATCACGTCGACCCAGGCGTAGCCGCCGTCGGGGAGATCGATGGCCTCACCCTCGACACCCTGCTTGCCGCCGAACGCGGACGCGAGCACGGCGGCGAGATTCTGCGGGGCGATGGCGCCCGGTGCGAGTGCCGGTGCACCGGCAGACGTCTTGCCCTGCATGTCGGTCTCGGCGACCTCGATGTAGCTCAGGCCGAATTTGGCCGCGACCTCCTTGAGCGTCTTGCCGGCGGCGCGCTCGTCCTCGACCTTGCCGTGCATACCCACGGCTTCCTGCTGGGCGCGCTCCTTGGCGAGCTTGGCGCGGACCGTGTCCTTGACCTCATCGAGCGTCTTCTGCTTGCCCGGCTCGATGGCCGTGACGCGCACGATCACGGTGGCGAAATCTCCCGCGATGGGAGGCGAGACCGCGTCCTTGGCCATCTTGAAGGCGGTCTCGGCGACCTTCTTGTCGACCATCGCCGACTTCGTCACCAGGCCGAGCGCCATATCCTTCTCGGTTCGCCCGAGCGCCTTGCCGACATCGGCGAAGCTCTTGCCCGCCTTAAGATCTTTGTAGGCGGCATCGGCCGCGGCACGATCGGTAAAGACGAGTTGCTCGATCTGGCGCTTCTCGGGTGTTCCATACTCGGCCTTGGTCGCCTCGTAGGCGTCCTTGATCTCCTGCTCGGTCACGGGCACGAGCTTGGTCAGGGCAGCGGCAGACGCCAGCAGCACGGCCACCTTGCGGAACTCCGGTGTCTTGTAGCGGGCCTTGTTGGCGTCGAAGTGCGCCTTGAGCTCGGCCTCGGTCGGAGGCTTCGGCGTGACGAGCTTCTGGGCGTCGAGCGTCAGGTAGGCGAGGACTCGGGTCTCCTCGGTGAACTTGTGGACGGTATCGACCAGGGATGTCGGCGCGGCGATGCCGCTCTCGATGGCCGTGGAGAGCTGCTGGCGCACCTCTTCCTCGCGCGCCCTGGCGACGAAGCCCGCCTCGGAGAGACCGAACTGGCGCAGCCGGGCATTATAGACGGCGCGGTCGAACTTGCCGTCAGGGCCGGCGAAGCTCGGATCGTTGCGAATGTCCTCGGCGAGGGAGGTATCGGAGATCCGCAGGCCCAGCGCGCCGGCGTGGCTGTTCATGGCGGCACCGGCGATGAGCCGGCTCAGCACGCCCTGCGTGACGCCGAAGGCGACGGCCTGCTCCATGGTGAGGCGTCGGCCGATCTGCACGCTCAAGGCGTTGAGCTGCCGCTGCACGGCCTGCTGGAATTCCTCGGCGCTGATCTCCGTCTTGCCGACGGTCGCCACGGCGTTCGAGCCGACGCCGCGCGTGAAGTCGGGAATGCCCCAGACCGCAAAGCTCAGGATGAGCAGTGCGAACAAAGCCTTCACGAAGATGCTGCGCAGGCCGTTGCGAATTGAGTCGAGCATGTTCTGGTCCACCTCCAATGCGGGGGCCGGGGCCGGGATCGTTCGAGCCACAGCGAGCCGGCACCATTTCGCCGCATTGAGTGCTGTTGGAATTGCGCGTCTTGTTGCGGTCGCGCATCATAGGAATGTCGGTGCATGGGGGCAAGCGGCAGTGGGACGCGGCGCCCACGGTCACGTGCACCTGATCGTCAGTGAACAGCAGGGGATCGGGAATGGCTGGGATTCGCGCGCTCGTCGCCGGGAACTGGAAGATGAACGGGCTTGCCGGCGCACGCTCGGTTGCGGAGGCGGTTGCGCAAGGCGTGGCCGGCGGTGATCCCGGCGCGGACCTGCTGATCTGTCCGCCGGCGACGCTGATCGCCCCCCTGGCCCAAGCCTGCCAGGGCACCCGGGTGGCCATCGGTGGTCAGGATTGCCATCCGCTCGCCTCGGGTGCGCATACCGGCGACGTCGCGGCCGAGATGCTCAAGGACGCCGGGGCCAGCATGGTGATCGTCGGCCACTCCGAGCGCCGCAGCGATCACGGCGAGACCAGTGCCGAGGTTTGCCGCAAGGCCGAGGCGGCACACCGCGCCGGGCTGGCGGCCATCGTCTGCATCGGTGAGACCGAGGGGGAGCGGCGCGCCGGCCTGACCCTCGCGGTGGTGACGCGACAGCTCGCCGCTTCGCTGCCGGCGGGAACGACGGCGGACAATACGATCGTGGCCTACGAGCCGGTCTGGGCTATCGGCAGTGGCCTGACGCCGACGGCCGGCGACGTGGCCGAAGTGCATGCCCATCTGCGTCAGGCGCTGACGCAGCGCTGGCCGGCGCACGGTGGGCAGATCCGTCTGCTCTATGGTGGCTCGGTGAAGCCGCAGAATGCGCGCGAGCTGATGGCTGTCGCGAACGTGAATGGTGCGCTCGTCGGTGGCGCCAGTCTCAAGGCCGAGGATTTTCTCGGTATCGTCGCGGCCTATCGGGGCTGAGCGGCGCTCGCAACCGGGGATTGTCACTCGCTGCGCCGGAGGCGATACTGCCGGCACATCATTGGTCAGAATTGATAGTCATGCGGTTTCATCTCGTGCGGGCGGTCCTTGCCGTCGCAATCCCCCTGTTGATCCTGTCCTTCGGGCCGGCGCTGGCCGCGCCGCTCGACAAGGTCGCCTGCCAGAAACTGCGGGAAGAGCAGGCCGAACTCGTCAAGGGCGGGATCAAGGAGCAGATGGCCAAAGGGGCCGAATGGGCGAAAGCCAACCTGAAGCCCGATCAGATCTCCCAGATCAAGCGCTACATTACCGTCGAGGAGCAGATCGCGTTCCGCTGCCGCGAGAAGCCGGTGCCGGCCAAGGCCAAGGTGCCTGCCCAGCCCCCCGACCAGGCCGCGGGGAAGGCCAGGGCGGCGCCTAAAGCCGGCTTGAAGGCCAAGCCGAAGCCGAAGGCGAAGACTGCCCCGAAGCCCAAGGTTGGCCCGAAACCCAAGGTTGGCCCGAAACCCAAGGCTGCCAAGAATCCAAAGGCGGCGCCGAAACCCAAGGCGGCGCCGAAGAAGGCTGCGCCGAAAGTGAAGGCGGCCCCCAAGGTAAAACCGAAAGCTCAGGCGCCCAAGAAGCCCCCGACGAAGAGTGCTGAGCCGCCGCCGAAGACGCCGACTCCTGCGAAAAGGTCGCCGGCCGCCACAAGAGAATAGGCGGCTCGAGACGTGCGCAGGGGCTGCGGCATTGGCTTCCTCCCGCTGCGCTCTGGCCCTTTTCCTCGACTTGGTGTAAGGCATGCGCAACATGCTGCACCCGCCCCGTACGGCGCGGCCGCAATGATGCCCCATCGTAGGATCGCTTCGACATGGCCACGGTACTGCTCGTCATCCATCTGTTCATCGCCCTGGGTCTTGTCGGCGTCGTGCTGCTGCAACGCTCGGAGGGCGGCGCACTCGGCATCGGCGGCAGCGGCGGCGCCGGTGGCTTCCTGACGGGGCGCGGCACCGCGAACCTGCTCACCCGCGTGACGGCCATGCTGGCGGCCGCTTTCTTCGTCACCAGCATCCTGCTGACGATCCTGGCCCGCCAGGGACCCGGCTCCGTGCTGGATCGCACGCCGGCTGGCAAGGCTCCCGTGAGCAAGCCGGGCGCGCCCGCCGGCAAGGAAACGCCCCCGAAGGCGGGCGGCATCCTCGAGCGGCTGCAGAAGAAGACGCCCGAGCCCAAATAGGCACGGCAGTACCGTCCGACGGCGCGCGGCGCGGTCGGGCGGACCTGAGCCGGTGGAATTCTTGCCTCTCTCTCGCGACTTGCGGTGGATGGGCTGAGAATTCGCCTTCGAATCGCTGAGACAATGTGTATTCTGCAGGCCCATGGCGCGGTACATCTTCATTACCGGCGGCGTGGTCTCCTC
>JAGRKR010000119.1 GCA_020442225.1 Hyphomicrobiaceae bacterium
GTCCCAGTGCGCCTCGGTGATGTCCCGGCCCGTCAGCCATTCGATCTCGATGCCGCTGGCCAGCGCCTCGCGTCGCTCGCGCTTCAAGGCCTTGCGCTTGCGCGAGGCGAGCGTCGCCAGGAAGTCGTCGAAGCTCCGATAGCCGCGGTTCTGCCAGTGGAACTGCTTGCCCGTCCGTTGCAGAAGTCCGATGGCGCCGAGGCGCCGCCACTCGTCCTCGCTCAGGAACGTGACGTGGTAGGACGAGGCGGCGAGCTGGCGCGTCACCTCCGCGAGCGCCGAGGCCAGGATCGGCTCGAGGGCCTGGCGCTCGGTTGCGTCCGCCACGAGCAGGCGTCGGCCGGGAACGGGAGTGAACGGCACGGCGCATTGCAGTTTCGGGTAGTAGGCGCCGCCGGCCCGTTCGTAGGCCTCCGCCCAGCCGTCGTCGAAGATGTACTCACCGCGACTGTGGGACTTCAGGTAGCTCGGCACGACGGCGGCCAGCCGGCCGGTGCTCGTGACGGCCAGCAGATGCTGCGGCAGCCAACCACTGCTCGGGCCGACGCAGCCGGCGTCCTCCAGCGCTTTGAGGAAAGTGTGGGACACGAAGGGATCGTACGGAAGATCGGCCGGGTTCGCGCAGGCGTCCCACGCCGCCGCCTCGACCTCGTCGAGCGACGAGACGACGCGCAGGGTGAGATCGTGCTTGGCGCCGCGCGTCTGCTGCGTGTCGGGTGCGTCGCGGCCGGCGCCGCTCATGGCTCGAACCCTTCGAACACCATGGCGTCCGCGTACCTCTCCGCACGTGCGCGATCCTCGGGCGTGCGGACGGTCCAGGTGAACAGCGGCAGGCCGCAGACCCGCTTGGCCAACGTCGGTGCAAGGGCCGGCAACGCCTTGATGTCGTAGGATACGAACGAGGGCCGGGCCGCGCGCGAGGCGAGCAGATGGCGCAGGCGGAAGCGCTCGATGGCGCCGAGGTCGCCCGCCCACCAGCCCTTGCCGGCAAATCTGCCCGAGACGATGCCGCGCGGTACGTCCGGCGCCAAGGCGGCCAATGCCTCGAGCACGTTCGGATGGAACGAGATGAGAGAGACGGGACCCTTGTAGGCCTTGACCTGATCCGCGATACGCCGCTCGAACTCGCCGGGCTGCCTCTGCCAGGTGCTCTTCACCTCGATCATCAGCGGCACTTTGCCGGCCACGACTTCCAGCAGCTCCGCCAGCGTCGGTATTTCGTCGGAGCTCGCGCGGTAGCGCATGGCCTTGAGCTCCTTGGCGGAATAGGCTGCGACGGGACCCTCGGCGTCGACCAGCCGCTGAAGCTGGCTATCGTGGAAGACCATCGGCGTGTTATCACGATCGCGCTGCAGGTCGAGCTCGATGCCATAGCCTTTGGCGATGGCGGCGGAGAAGGCGCTGAACGTGTTCTCGACCCGGCCTTTAGCGGCATCGTGAAGTCCGCGGTGGGCGATGGGCCGTATGAAAGCCTGAAGTGCCTGCGTCATGGTCTCGAGCCTTGTTGACCTCGGCCGGGCCCCACGCGCGGCGGGTGGTCACGCAACCTCTAGCCGACCTCGGCCCAGGCATCAATTGCTGCCGTGGCCGCGACTGGGGCCGCGCGCAGCACGGCTGGCCGCCATCGTCTTGCCTTGGTAGGACGGCGGTGTAGGATCGGGAGGCAAGACGGCGCTGCAACCGGCAGTGCATCTTGGCGCCCCCATGAAGATGGACAGCAGGAGACGACGGATCACCATGACCGCGACCGCAAGAGCCTTGATGTTCACCGTCGCGGCCGCGACGCTCTGGGGCACGGCCGGTCTTGCCGGAGCCGCCGGACCGGGCGATCCGGTCGTTCTGTCTCCGCATCGCGCCGTCTACGATTTCAGGCTCGACAGCGCGCGCTCGGGCGGCGGCGTCAGTGATCTGACGGGCCGCATGGTCTATGAACTCGTCGGCTCGCCGTGCGAGGGCTACACGCAGAACATGCGCTTCGTGACGCGGATGATCGGCCAGAACGGCACGGCAGTCGTCACCGACATGCGCTCGTCGAGCTGGGAGGAGGCGCTCGGCCGTCGCTTTCGCTTCAATGGCACGCAGTATCGCAACAGCAAGCTCGAGGAAACGACGGCGGGCGACGCCTCGCGACCGGCCAAGGGCGACGTCAAGGTCACGCTGTCGCGGCCCAAGAAGCGCGACTTTCCGATTTCCCGCGAGGTGCTGTTTCCGATCCAGCACTCGATCCGGCTGATCCAGGAGGCGCGCGCCGGCAAGGACGTGTTCCACGCCGATCTCTACGACGGCTCGGAAAAGGGCGAGAAGGTCTACGCGACGACCGCCATCATCGGCAAGGCGTTCGCCGGCAGCGGCAACAAGGGCCTGCCCACCGTCAAGAACGCCGAGCGTCTCGAGAAACTCGCCGCATGGCCGGTCTCCATCAGCTACTTCGAGCCCAAGAAGCAGCGTCAGGACTCGCTGCCGACCTTCGAGATCGCCTTCCGCTTCTACGCCAACGGCGTGAGCCGCCGGCTCTTCATCGACTATGGCGACTTCGCGATCCGCGGCGAGCTCAAGGAGATCGAGTTCCTGGAGCCCTCGAAGTGCGGGGCCGATCGCAACCGCCGCTGAGCGCGGCTGATCGCGCGGATGCCCGTTACGTGCCGGCCCGTCACGCTCCGGCGGCCCACAGCCGCGCCGCACCTCTGACGCCCGAGGCGTCGCCCCATCGCGGCGGCCGGATATCGACTGTCGGGACATCGGTGAACAGGTGCGGCATCATCAGGCCAGGGAGAGCCTCGTAGAGACTGGCGATGCCGGACAGCCCGCCACCGAGCACGATCACTTCGGGATCGAGGATGTTGACGACAGTGGCCAGGCCGCGCGCCAGCCTGTCGGCGTGACGGGCCATGGTGGCGCGGGCCTCGGCATCACCCGCCGCGGCGGCCACAGCGACGGCGCCGGCATCGCCGAGGGCGACGCCGCTGACGCGCAGATGGTCCGCCACGAGTGCCGGGCCGCAGACCCAGGTTTCCATGCAGCCGTGTCGCCCGCACCAGCAGCGCGGGCCTGGCACCTCGTCGGCGGTCGGCCAGGGCAGGGGATTGTGGCCCCACTCCCCGCCGATGCTGCGGGGTCCGTCGACGATCGTCCCGCGCACTACGAAGCCGCCCCCGCAGCCGGTTCCGAGAATGACCCCGAAGGCCGATCCCGCGCCTGCCGCGGCGCCGTCGATGGCCTCCGACAGGGCGAAGCAGTTGGCGTCGTTGGCGGTCCGCACAGGCCGGGCGAGCCGCGCAGCGAGATCGCGCTCGAAGGGCCGGCCGTTGAGCCAAGTCGAGTTGGCGTTCTGCACGAGGCCTGTCGCCGGCGCCACCGAGCCGGGTATGCCGACGCCGACGGAACATTGCGCCGCCCCGCATGCGCTCTCGACATCAGCGACCAGCCGTGCGACCGCATCGAGCGTGGCCTGATAGTCGCCCCTTGGCGTCGGCACGCGGATCGGGCGCGAGGCCGTGTCGTCGCCGGCCAGCGCCAGGGCCTCGATCTTGGTGCCTCCGAGGTCCACACCGATTCGCCAGGACGGGGCGGAGGTCATGCGAAGTCGTTCCGCTCGCCGGTCAACAGGTTGTGCGCCTCGCGCACGCGCGCCGGAT
>JAGRKR010000774.1 GCA_020442225.1 Hyphomicrobiaceae bacterium
GGCGCGCACATCGCCAAGGCCGCGCAGGAGCGGCTGTTCGACTGGCTGGATCACGAAATCCTGCACGTCTCGGGCACGCACTCTTCGCCTGTCGTCTCGAAGGTGCTTGAAGAGGCGCAGCTTGCCCGCAAGACCGATGTCGTCAGGGGGCTGCGCGCGATCATGGGCGAGGCGGTCTGACCAGAAGGGGCGGAGGTGCGTGATGAGCGAAAAGGACCCGGGCAAGCCTGAGTTGCGGCTCAAGGATCTCATCGTACGGCCGCATCACACGGCCTTCAGCTGTCGGGATTACGCGGCCGCCCGCGCCTTTTTCGTCGACGCGCTCGGGTTTCAGGTCCTGGGCGAGATGGAGGGGCGCAACGAGCCCGAGCTCGGCACCGTCGTCGGCATGCCCGGCGCAGCCTGCCGCTGGGCCATGCTGGAGCTCGGCGGCTATCACATCGAGCTGTTTGAGTGGACGCACGAGCAGGGCAAGCCGCACGGCAACCGCCAGTCGGCGCTGGGCTACACGCATATCTGCTTCGAGGTGGCCGACATCCAGGAGGTCTGGCGGCGGGTCACTGCTGCCGGCTTGAAGCCGCTGTCTCCACCGCAACCGCTGCGCGGCGGCGTCTCCTGGCCCATGTATGTCGAGGGTCCCGAAGGCTGCATCGTCGAGTTTCTGGAGTTGAGATCATGAGCACGCAAGCCGCAGCCGAGCCGTTCACGGTCGTTGTCACGGGGGGCGCCAGCGGCATCGGCCTCGCCTCGGCCCGTCGGGCCATGGCGGCGGGAGGCAGCGTGGCGCTGCTCGATCTCGACGGCGGCCGCGCGGAGGCGGTCGCGCGGGAGCTCGGAGCCGGCGCTCGCGGCGCGGGCTGCGACGTCACCGACGAGGCGGGGCTGCGCCGGGCCTATCTCGCGGCCATCGAAGGGCTGCCGCCGGTGACTGGACTGGTCGCTGCCGCAGGCGCGCGCGCGACGCGCGAGCCGATCGAGAGCCAGAAGCTCGAGGACTGGTCGCGGATCATCGATACGCACCTCACCGGCACCATGATCGCCTGCCGTGTCGTGGGCGCGGACATGGCGGCGCGCGGCGCCGGCGCCATCGTGACGCTGGCGTCGGTCATCGCTGCACGTCCGGGTCCCGTGCTGGCCTATGGTGCGGCCAAGGCGGGCATCGTCAATCTCACGCAGTCGCTTGCGGCCCACTGGGGCGCCCGAGGCGTGCGTGTGAATGCCGTTGGCCCCGGCTGGACCGATACGCCCTTCATCCGCCATTCCGGCCGGGATTTCTCGCCGATCACCGATGCGACACCACTCGGGCGTCTGCTGCGGCCCGAGGAGATCGCGGAGGTCGTGTGGTTCCTGCTGTCGCCCGCGGCGAGTGCCGTTTCCGGCAGCTTCATTCCTTGCGACGGCGGCTACATGGCAGCCACGGGCTGGCCGGCCTACGGCGGCTTCCCCAAGGCCTGAGAGGATTGCGACATGGCAGAGATCGCCTTCATCGGCCTCGGCGTCATGGGCGGGGCGATGGCCCGCCACCTCGTCGACAAGGGGCATGACGTGGCCGTGTACGACATCGCGCCGGGCGCGCGTGACGGTTTC